>JBBRHH010000090.1:0-14557 GCA_038222915.1 Tepidisphaerales bacterium | reverse complement strand
GCTTTGCGTTCTTGATCGCCATCATCGTCGCCAGCGCATGCGTATGTTCCGGCACCGCAATCACCACGGCGTCAAAGTCCGCCGAGTCGTCGAACATCTTGCGAAAGTCCTTGTACTTTTTCGCCCCCGGAAATTTCGCGGCCGCCGCCCCCATCACGTCGGAACTGACATCACACAGCGCAACAATGTTCTCTGTGGCGGCAATCGGCCCCGTGTCCGCCGCTCCACGTCCCCCAGTTCCGATGATCGCAATATCCAGCTTGTTGTTCAGGTTCCGCCCGCGCAAAAACGCGGGCGCTGCAAAGGATGCTGCCACCGCCGCCCCCGCAACCTTCAGTGTCCGCCGGTTGAATTGCCGCCGCGTGATTGGTTTGCTGGTCATGGGCGTAATACTACCAACAGATTCAATCCTGACCCAGCCCTCCAGCTGGAACGCTCCAGCCCGTTTTGAACGTGCAACTAACGCCGGCCGCCAGCGTCTAGAACACAATGCTCCGCATACTGCTGGTGGTTCTCGTTACCTTCAACGCGCTTGTGTCCCACGCATCCGCGTTAATAACTCCTGTCGGCGTCGCTGACACCGCTGGAACTACAATCTTCGTCGTAAATGAGAAGGGCGACCTGGACGCACTCGACATTGCCACAGGAAAAACGCTCTGGACCCATCAAGGCCCTTTGGTTCCGTTTATCTTCGCCCACGATCAACTGATCGCACACACGTTTGTCCCCGAAAAACACGATGCGGTAACGTTGGTCGCCCTGGATCCAGCCACGGGTAAACAGCTCCAGGCATCGGATCCCATTCCGTTGGAAGATCCAACGGATGGCGAGGCTGGCTGGCGCTTCACTCTGGAAGTAATCGGAAATGCCGTGGCCAATTCGACGGTGAACCTCAACATCAAGTTCACGGCAGCCAAGGACCGCGGCTTGCGAGGGACCGGGCGGTTTGGCCGCTTCAACGTCAGCACCGGCCGGTTTGAGCGGAGCGATCATCCGTTGCTGCCCAATACTCCCGATCGCGCATTGCCGGTGGTAGAGCTTTCAGGCCGAAAGTTGCAGCTGGCTGAAGCCGCGGATGGCGACGCGCACACCCGCCGGACGCTCCGAGCAAGCGACGCTAAATCGGGAGCGCTGATCTGGGAATATTCCCTGGCTGGCGCCGACCGGCCGCCCCGGGCAATTTATCCCGTAAAATTCACCTATGGCGGCATCGCTGATCCCGAGGGCAAAAGCGGATTTGTCCGCGGCGAGGCCGGCGTCGTCGCAGCGATCGACCTTTTAAGCGGAAAGACCCTGTGGGAGTCCAAGAGTGCGGAAATTCCCCTGATCGTGATCGAACAGTCGCTCCTCGCGGTCGTTCATGACGACAAGCAAGCCCGCGTCGTCTGGCTTGATCTGGCAACTGGCAAGAAGCAACGCGAATCCGACGCACTGGTGATCGGCGTGCTTCCGCCCATTCCCGCTTTCAGTGCACAAGCAGTCGTCGAAGCTGGCCACCTTCGATTGTTCTGGGTCGCCACGCCCACCCAGCAATTTGGTGCTGCGGGGATGTTTGAAGCCAGAACAAGGCGCGGAGCAGTTTCAGTGGCTCTCGACACGGGCCGTCTCAGCGATGCCGTGAGTCAGCAGGGCCAGGGTCAGCAGCTCGAATTGCCTTTCACAAACATCCATCGCGAAGCCGATCCCGAGCACGAGCGGCTCAACGGGCTGACATTGTCCGTTCAAAATGATCCGGAGACCCAGGGCACGGTCACCATCCACCACCTCACGTTGCGCGCCGCCGATGACACCGGCAAGATCGTCTGGGAGCATCCGATGAACTCGTACACTTCCTCCAACCTGTCGCCACCGCGAAGCGCGCAGCGCGGTTAGCCGATGATCATTTTATTTCGTCCGTCCAGACCGTGAATTTCTCCAGCTTCGCCATGCCAAAAGCAGTCGTCAGCGGCACATCCGTCGCATCCCGCCCCCGTGCCATCAACACGCGTCCGATTCGCCGCATGTTGTGCCGCGCATCACGCGTCCACCATCGACCTCCCAGATACACCTCAAACCACGCACTGAAATCCCCCGGCGGCGCAGGCGGCACACCGATCTCTCCCATGTATCCCGTCGCATACCGAGCCGGAATGTTCAGGCAGCGGCAGAAAGCAATCGCCAGGTGCGTGAAGTCGCGGCAGACGCCTCTCCGATCGCGATACACCCCAACGGCCCCGCGTGTATCATCCGCAAACTCATACCCAAACTTCACATTCGCATGAACCCAGTCGCAAATCGCCGACACCCGCTCCACTCCCGGTCTGGCCTTCGAGAAAAGCTCCCACGCGATGTCCTTCAACAGATCCACCTCGCAATACCGGCTCGACATCAGAAACTGCAACGTCTCCGTAGGAAGTGCATCAATGAAATGCTGCTCGGCCGACGGATCAAACGCGTCCGGCTTTCCGTCGTCCATCACCACGGCGTCGTTTTGAAGCCGCAACGTGCCCGGCATCGCGACAATTCGCCCGCAACTGTTCCCAAACGCATCGGAGAAATGGGCAACCGGCAGAAATGGATCAATGCGCACCATCTCCGGCCCGCGCAACGACTCAAATCGCGAGGGATGCACATTAAGTAACAACAGCATTGGCGTCGGCGCAGGAATCGCAAACGTCAGATCGAAACCGATCCGGATTAACATCAATTGTCCATAGGTAAGGAAGCTGGATTGGTGCGATCAGCGTAACTGCACAGAGCGCTGACGGCAAACGAACCGCGCAGCGATCAACGATGGAAATTGGCAATGAATTGCGTTTGTTTTACGCGACGGGTATTTTTCACACTTCCAGTCGTTGGGTGGAACAGGCGATTTTCGAACGAGCATTTCATGCGATTCAAGCCACTGATCTTCCTGGGCGCGATGACAATCGGAGTCTGCGCGGTCGCCGCGCCCAGGAGCGACACACATCCGCTGATAGCCATCAAGCTGAACGGACCCGTTCTCCCGGCCGCGCCCGCAGCCACCCAACCGGTCCCTGAGCTCTCGGCCCAGAGCGCTTCCGAGAAATTAATTCACAACATCTACAAAACCGACTACAGCGCGACCGGCCTCCCCGAACGTCAGGCCCTCGCCCAGAAGCTGCTGCGCGAAGCTTTCGAAACACATGATGACTGGACCGCGCGATACGTACTCCTGCGTGACGCGCGCGACATCGCAATACATGCCGGCGACCTCACCACCGCACTGAAGGCCGTCGACGACCTGGCGCGAGAATACGGAATCGATGCCCTCGAAATGACGCTACAGGCTCTGAACACGGCGGGGCGATCGGCCGACACAGTTGCCGCACTCGAACCCGTCGTACGCATGGCTTTGTTTCGGATGGACGCGGCCGTGGAACGCGAAGATTATCTCGCCGCAACAAAGCTAGGAGACTTGGCCGAAGTGCAGGCCATCCGGGCAAAGAAGCCATCTCTGACGACGCTTGTCCAAGAGCGACTAAAGGAGCTGCGAACGCAGCAACAGCAATCTGAACAGGCCAAGGCCGCTCGCGCCACACTGAAAAACAGCCCGGCCGACGCGGACGCACGCCTGACCGCCGGCCGCTTTGCATGTCTGGCCCGCGCTGATTGGGAGACGGGCCTCCCGCTTCTGGTCGGCTGCGCCGATGCGGCACTGCGCGGCATCGCCGAACGTGAAATGGCCCGACCCGTCGATCCCGGCGAACAGGTGCAGCTCGGAAATGAATGGTGGGAGATCGCCGAAAAGCAGGGCCACATCATCAAGCTTCACCTGCAGGCAAGAGCCGCCGAATGGTATCGACGCGCTCTACCACAATTGGCGGGCATTAAAAGTGAAAGCGTACAGAAACGTCTCGAAGAATCCGAAGCCGCGGCCATGTCACAGTTGATGCTCGAGCCCGGCCTGTCCGCCGAACTCTTCTCCGCCGAAAATTTCACCAAACGGGCTCTTACCCGCATCGACTCTCAGATCGCTTTCGATTGGCAGGAAGGCGCTCCGTCTGAAGGGATGCCCAAGGATAATTTCTCCATCCGGTGGACGGGAATGATGAACGTCCGCACCGGCGGCCGCTGCACGATTCTTTTGACGGCCAACAGCGGCGCACGCGTCATCATCGATGACAAGATCGTCTTCGACGAAGCAAACATGGTGCGCAAACACCTCCACGTCCCCGCCGAATTCACCCCGGGCCTGCACACCATACGCGTTGAGTTCTGGGACGGCGGCGGTGCCGCAAATATCCACCTGATGTGGATGACGCCAGGAAGCACAAAGGAAGAAACCATCCCCGCTTCAGCCTTCTATCACGAAAGCGGTACAGGCCGATGAAGTTCACCGACCGCCCGGCTTCTCCTGAACCTGCTTCAATTCTTTCCCGAAATCCACATTCGCCTGCTCTCGCGCATCATGTCCGGCACACACAGCAGGACGGACGGATGGTGCGCCGCTGCCAACCGCAGACTCGACGCAGCCCGATGGTCCGGTAGAAACGCCGAAGCGGTCAGATAGCCCGTTATCTTTGCCATATAAATATTTCCTCGTCTTATAAGAAAAGGCGCAACAGACGTGCCGCTGAAAGGAGTTGAATGAAAAGCAGCGCACTATTATGCCATTGTGAACATGTCTCCAATTTGCTCGGCCAAGCCGACTTGTGTAAAAGCATTGTGATGTCGTACGACCGAAGATTTAAATCGTCACTACATGACCTGCTTTGGGTGAAGGCGCAGCCTGCGCCGATCCGATTTGGACAGTAGGGATTCCGGATATTGCGTTTTAGCAAAAGGTGATGCGTGGCAGGAAAACATTGTGTAGTGGCTATGGCAGCGGCGATGGCGGTGGCTGGCACCGCTCGCGGACAGGAAAGCCTCGAACGCTTCAATCGCGAGCTCGAGGCAATTCGTCGCGACACCCGCCTGAATACCGGCGAGAACGTTCCGGCCGGCCAGCGGGCCCTCATCGATTACGGCGGCTATCTCTCCCTCAACTATTTCAGCATCGACGACCGCGACGGCGGCAACCACGGCCTCCGAAATATGGACCTCATTGGCTACGGCCACGTCAACCTCGACGGCGTCCACGAATTCTTCGCGCGATATCGGACCAGCTATTACGACTACAACACCGGCGACAGCTTCGACGGCGAAGGCGATCGCTGGGAGTTCCGCCTCGAGCGCGCCTATTACCGCTTCGACCTGCAGCGCTACCTGAATCTGCACGGCAATCCCACCAACAATGATCTGGCGATTCAGGTGGGTCGGCAGCTGGTCTATTGGGGCAACGGCCTCGTGCTCAGCGAAACGTTGGACGGCGGCCTTCTCGACGTCGTCTACGGCCCCCTCGCCCTCCAGATCGTCGCCGGCGTAACCGCGCCGTACACCGTCGACTTTGACACCTCCCGTCCTGACTTCGATGACCACACCCGCCGCGCGTTCTACGGCGGCCTCCTGACCTTCAACGTCGGTCAACATCACCCCTATGCCTACGGCCTGATCCAGCGCGACTACAACTACGATGAGACCGCCATCAACGGTCCGTACACCACACAGTTCGACTACAACAGCTATTACCTCGGCCTTGGCTCCAACGGCGCTCTCTCCGACAAAATCTCCTACGGAATCGAAGCCACCTACGAAGGCGGCCACGCCCTTTCCAACAGTTTCATACAGAACGGCACGACCGTTTCGCCCGTCGCGCAGCGGCACGACAGCATCAGTGCGTTCGGCCTCGACGCACGCCTCGATTATCTCTTCAACGACGTCCGCAAGACCCGCCTCAACCTTGAGGCCATCGTCGCCACCGGCGACCGCGACCGCTTCCATACCTCCAACACCTTCGGCGGCAACCGCCCCGGCACCGACGACCACTCCTTCAATGGTTTTGGTCTGATCGACACCGGCCTTGCCTTCGCCCCTCCCGTCTCCAACCTCTTCGTCCTCCGCGCCGGCGGCTCAACATTCCCGTTCCCAGAGCAGCGCATGCTCAAACGCCTGCAGGTCGGCGGCGATGTCTTCCTATTCAATAAGCTGACGGAGCAGGCCCCGATCGACGAATTTACGAAAAAGTCCCATTACCTCGGATGGGAACCGGATATATTTACAAATTGGCAGATTACCGAAGACGTGACGCTCGCGGTCCGCTATGGCCTGTTTTTCCCAGGCGGTGCGATCGCCGGCGATCACAACACCCGGCAATCACTTTTCATTGGGTTGACTTATGCGTTCTAACATTCACTCCAACGCGGCAATGAAGAAGCTGGCGGCGTGCACTGCGGTAGTCGGCGGAATTCTCTCCGTCGCCGGACTTGGCGGATGCCAGTCCGCACACGTGAGCCAGCCGCTCACCAAAAATCTCGGCGGCGATCAGCCAAAATCCCAATTGGAATTCTGGCATCAACTCGCCCGCCGTCCGCTCACCAGCAACGATGAGGCGTTCCACGGCCTCCTCCTCTTTGCCGACGGAAAGGACCCCGCCGCCAACTACAACCAGCGCGTCGACGCCCTCAAGGCCCGCAAGATGATCGCCGGCGATTTCCACGGAACCGCCGATGACGCCATCGATCACGGCACGTTGTCCGTTGCCCTCGTTCAAATACTACACCTCAGCGGCGGCGTAACCATGTCCGTTCTCGGACCAACCCCGCGCTACGCAACCCGCACTCTCCAGTTCAACGGCCTCTACCCCGGCGGCAGCCCCAATCAAACCGTCTCCGGCAGCGAGTTCGTCGGAATCATCGGCAAGGCTGAAGATTTTCAGCACGCTGACACCGTCGTAGCTCCCGCGTCGCTCCTCCCGTCTGAAGTAGGCAAGGTCGACGTGAACGGCGTCGCAATCAATGGCGCGACGCTCCCGATCGCCGGCGTGCATACGCTCCAGGAATCCGATGTCCGTTCCCTGCCCGTCGAGCTGGCGTCGATCGACAATCCCTTCGCCTCCTTCGATCTGGACGGCGCAAGCTTTGGCGGCGGCGATGGGACGCCTCTAATGTTGGCCTTCGCCGACGCAGTCCCCGCCTCCGGGCCATCCAGCGCTGCCCTCGCCAACGGTACATTGAAAGTGATCGTCACCGGCGTAGAAGGAACCCTCGCCGAGGCCCGCAAGTCCGAGAAGGACGATTGGGTCCCGGCAAAGGTCGGCATGGTCCTCACCCAGGATGCGGAGTTCCGCACCGGCCCCCACAGCGCCATCCGTTTCATCATCCCACCCAAGCAAACCTTTACCCTCGATCGCCAGGGCACCTGCAAGGTGATCGAGGCCGTCAAGAGCGACAAGAACATCAAGACCGACGTCGGCATGGCTTACGGCCGCGTCCGTTACGATCTGGAAACCATCAAGCCCAACGCGGCCGGTCCGCTCGACGTCTCAAAGCTGAAAATTCAGGAAGCCGGCATCGAGCACGACTCCGCCATCCGCAGCCCCAACAGCACCCTCGCCGTCCGCGGCACCGAAGTCTCCATGTTCGACCAGGCGCCATTCACGCCCCAGGCTCTGAGCCTGACCGGCCGTGCCCTGTTCCAGAACAACCGTGGCCAGTTCATCTACTTCGGTAACAAGGGACAGGGAACGACCAAGATTCGCTCCGATCAAAGCGGCGCTGTCGAATCAGCGCTGGGTGACGCGGTGGTCGATCCGTCCATCGCCTTGGCCCGAACACCATCGGAACAGGCGCTGGTCTCCACACTTATCTCGCGCGGATCCGTGGTTTCCGTCGACAAGGGAACCGGCTTCCGCGTCATCACCGGCGGAGTTCCGCCCACCGACGCGCAGCTCAAGCCCGTCCTCCCCGGCAAGGTCGATTTCGTCCTCCGCTGGACCGGCAACGCCAACCTCGATCTTTCGGTCATCAACCAGGGCACCGGCGGCAGAAGCAAAGGCGAAATACTGATCCCCGCCGTCGGCCTGAACGCCACCGAATCCGGCGGCCACACCGATTTCGACCACCGCGGCGGACCACATGGCGGCATCGAAGTCGCGTTCTGGGATGGTAAAGCCCCCGATGGCGACTACTCGCTAAACATCAACTACATATCAGGCGTCACGACGAAGGCGACCGTTGAGGCGTTCAAAGATGGGAAGCTGATCCAGCTTTACGATCCAAGCGCCAATCAAGGTTCCGGCGGACTCGTCCGTGTCTACACGACGACGGTCGGGCCCAAGCCGCGTAATCAGGGCGCAGTTATCGCGCCGATCAACGTGCCGACTCCCCCGATCATTACGCCGCCAGGTGGTCAGAGGCCTCCGGTTTCGCCGCCGCCACCGCCGCCAGGCACATCCGGCCCGCCCGCAATCTCCCCCGGCGCAGGCGGCAACGCGAAACTCGTAGCCGTACAGCGTAAATAAATGTATTACGGAATAGCTAGCGATCCATCCTCGCGAATCGGGAAAGCGCCATAAGCGACTTCCCACAGATAGCCGTCGAGATCCGAAAAATACCCGCTATAGCCGCCCCAGAAGGCGTCTTGTGCGGGTTTTTCAATTTTTCCACCCGCCGATTCCGCCAACTTCAAAACAGCATCCACTTCCTCGCGCGTCCGCACATTGTGCGCAAGCGCAATCCCACCAAACTTTGGCCGCGGCAGGTGAAACGCCGGCGAAATGTCCTCAATGAGTTTGTCGTACGGGAAAAGGGCCAGACAAACCCCATTGGTCTGAAAGAAAACCACACCTTTATCGACCGACCATGTAGTCGGAAATCCAAGTCCATCACGATAAAAGCGAAGTGAACGCTCCAGGTCGTCCACTCCAAGCGTAATCAGGCTGACTCTGGGTTCCATGGCTATTGCTCCGGCAGGGATGTTTTGGTGGCGGGGGTACGTTTACGGGCCACAATCACGTCTGCAAACAATCTCTTCTTTGCGTCCGCGTAATCAAGCCCGTGCAGCGTGGCTACGATCTCGAGCATCTTCCGGCGCTCAATGGAGGTGATCCTCCACACCTCTGGAGTCAGCACGATCCACGTCGGCCATTTCTCCGGAGCCGTATTGTCCAGATATTTATCATCGCGCTGCTCGCGAATCGTCCCGCCCTGATAGAAAGCCAGGCTCGGCTCCTTGTAATCGATCATGATCGCATCGCCCGGCCGCGAGTCGCACCCACTCCGCACAGCCTGCGCAATCGCCTCCGGCAGGTGCATAAACTCCGCCTGCGGCAAATACCACCCACACAGGATCGTCACAAAAATCACCATCCCGCCCGCCATCGCCCCGGCCGCCGCCCCAATCCGCTGCCAGCGGAAAAGCAAAAACACCGCCGCCGCCCACACCACGCAAAATATGCTGATCGCCGCCATCGGCGTCCACGGCAGCGTGATGAAATGCTTCATCGCCAGCCACGGCACCGCGCCAATCGCCAGAATCGCCAACGCCCACACGGCCGCGCCCACAAGGAAACTGGGCCGCACCAGTCGCTCCTCCCGGCGCACACATCTCACGAGCAGATCCGCGCAAAGGAGCGCCATTGCTGGATAGATCGGAAGCAGATAGTGGGGGAGTTTGGTCTGGATCAATTCAAACATGATCCACGGCCCGATGATCGCAGACAGCGCAAAACGAATATCGCAGAGCGCCCGGTTCTTCCACGCCAGCGCCAGCGCCCCGGGCAGCAACAGGCTCCACGGCATAAACATGCCCAGAATAGTTACCACATAATATCCCGGCGGCCCTTTGTGCTGCTCCAGGCCGGTGTGCATTCGCTCCCAGATCTCGTGCGCAATACTTTTGCTGATGAACGTCGGCTCACGCTTGCGCACCATATAAAGCCACGGCCCAACCATCGCCGCCACGATCAGAATCCCCAGCAGCGGGCGCAAACGCCGCCACCATGAAATCGCATCCAGCCACGCCTGCGGCCGCCGCCAATCGTGTCCAACATCAAACGCCGCTAATATCATCAGCGTCGTCGCCAGCACCCCCAACACAACCGGCCCCTTGCTCAACCCAGCCAGTCCAACCGCCACCCAAAGCACCAACGGCACCCACCACCGCCCCTGACTCGGCGGACCCGTCGCGGTGCCCAACGAACTTTGATAAATCACGAACGTGCAGATCTGCGCGATCGCAATCCACACCAGCAAAACGGCGTCAATAAAACACATCTTCGCCGCCGCAACCACCATTAGGCTGGTCGCCAGGATCACAACAGACCACAGTGCATGTACTGGCCCCACCCCATGCCACACCGCTGCTCCCACCACAATTAAGACCAGCGTCATCCCAATCGCCGAAGGTAGCCGCGCAGCGAATGGTGTATCGCCAAAGAACCGCATGGCCGTCGCCTGGCACCAATAAATAAACACCGGCTTTGCGGTTCGAACCTCCCCTAGAAAATGCGGAACAACCCAGTCTCCGCTCTGGAGCATCTGCCGCGACGTCTGGGCGTAACGGGGCTCGTCCCGATCCCACAGGTTGATCTTGTCGTTGCCAACGAGATAAAGGCAGGCGGCGGCCAGGACAAGTAGCGTCATGCGCCATCGCATAGAACCCAGCGAAGACATCGGATATACCTTAACGGGTCGTGTGCGCTTCGTCACCCGGAGTGGTTGGACCGTCGTGATGAACCACTTCCCGCTTGCGATTGAATGTTAATCCATGCACCTCTTGGTCCTGATCATTCTCCTGGGTGCATGCGTCGTGCTCATGCTGCTTGAGCGTGCAGGCGCCCCGACAACCCTCGCCCTCACCTTCAAGGGAGATCTCAAGCGCGAAACACGCTGGTTGGCCCAGTACGGCCAAGGTGCCTGCACCCTCGTCGCGGTGCTCATCGTCTGGCAGTTGGACGAGGCACGGCGACGTTATGTCGTAGCCATGGTCGTGGCCGTATTCGGCGTCGCGATTGTTGCAATGCTCATCAAACGGTTGGTTGGACGCGTTCGCCCCGGACGCGAAAACGCCGGCAAGTTCCTCGGCATCACCCTGCGCCACGCCAACTACCGCGAAAGTTTCCCCTCCAGTCACAGTGCCAGCGCCATCGCGCTGAGCGTATTCCTCGCCATGATGTACCCGCCGGCCGCCACTGTCTTCTGGGGCCTGGGAATTGTCTGTGCGGTCTTGAGATACCTCATGGATGCGCATTGGCCCAGTGACGTCCTTGGCGGCGTTGCTCTTGGCTATGCCGCGGCCCACCTCACCTGGCGCGCATTTGCCCTGACTTGAATCCGGCCCGAACCGCCCACTGCGTTTCCATGTAGATTCAAATGCGATGCCCCTTCAATTTGATCTTTCCGAACTGGCCGATCGACTGGGGGAAGTGGTGTCAAGCGTCGAAGCCGACCTTCAGCTGGAACAATCCGTATACGGCTTGGATTCAAAAGACGAACTAAGCCTGCAGGACATCCTGGCCAGCGGACTCGTGGATTACTACGGCGTCTTTCGCGAAGTTCACTATCCCTCCTCCAAAGGCGCAAAACAAACCCACCGCCAGCGCTGCGACCTCGTCCTTACACCCCACGGCCGGCCCCTGCGTCTCGACACCGCTCCCGCCACCCTGTTCGACCCCACCAACTTCTGCGAGTCCTCCGACGCACTTTGGCTCGAAGTCAAAGTCGCCTATCAGTTTCGCGAAGGCGGCATCCGCCACGGCGGCTACGGCCAGCAATGGCGCTCCGCCGTTGTCGATGATTTAAGGAAGATGGACGCTGATCAGCTGATTCATGAAGCCGGCCTCATCCTCATGGTCTTCAACGAATCCGAATCCATTCTCACCAAAGATCTCGACCTCTTCGAAAACGTGCTCGCCCAAAGGGAAGTCCTCGCAGGCTTCCGGCACGTCCGAAGCATTCCAATTTCCGATCGGATCGGCCATCGCCTCTGCACCGTCGCACTTTGGCCGACAATCCAGCGCACTTGATCGTTAGACTCTGGCACGAGTTTTGTAGCCGTAGGTCGTAGTTGAACGGCTTTTTATGGCGGCTTTGCTACCCGGTTTTACTTAGGAGATTGGCCATGCTTAACACGCTTCTTGCAAGTTCAATGTTGGCTCAGACTGTGGGCACGAATCCCCTCGTCTATTGGGCATTGGTCTTCTTTGTCATCGCATTAGTCGCGTATCTTCTCGGTGCCCGGGGCGTCGCTGGCATGAGCGCCGGGGTCGGCCGCACGCTGCTGTTCGTATTCCTTGTGCTCGCAATCCTTGCCGCCCTCGTCGGCTTCCTCCGATAATCTGCTAATTTGTATACGAATGGATTGGCCGCGAGGGATCTCCCCCGCGCGGCCATATTTATCTGCCAGTGCAAAAAACCCTGGCTTCGCAATGATGGCGGCTTATGACGCTTCATGAACGGTCGGCCGGGGTGGTTCTGATTCGACGACAAAATGGGGATGTCCGCTACCTGTTGCTGGATTACGATAAACATTGGGACTACTCAAAAGGTCACGTCGAGGCCGGAGAAAGCGACGAATCGGCCGCTCTACGCGAAGTGCACGAAGAAACCGGCATATCGGATTTGACCCTCCTGAACGGCTTCGCCCGTCAGATCGTTTACTTCTTTCGCGACAAAAAGAAGGGCCTGATTCAGAAGACTGTCGTCTTCTTTCTCGGCGAGAGCAACGCGGGCAATGTGCAGCTCAGTCATGAGCATGTCGGTCACGCATGGCTGGATTTTGAAGCCGCACTCGAACGTTTGACTTTTGCCAGCGCCAAGGAAGTTCTGCGGGCAGCCCATGCATTCCTGAATGGCAAGTCAGGCAGTCCCGCCAATTAATCCGCCCCAGCCAAAACTGCAAAATTGTCAGCCCCCATGCCGGTGCGTTAGAATACGCGACCTCGAAACGCGAGGCGATGCAATGGCCCGGACCGGAGAGCCTGAGAGGATATTCGATGCAATTTGGTGTGGCGGTAATGGCTGCCTTGGAAGTTGGCGGCTACATCAGCGTGGTAAAGTGCGTGGTGGTGGCTCTCATCCTCCTGGGTTGGGCCAAAGGGCTCACCTTCATCGATAAAGATGCCAAGGTTGCCCGCCTTCCCCGTGAAATGCTCAATTCGGTTTTTCTGGCTGTCGGTTTGATCGGCTTCGCAGCCCTCTTCCTCATGCCAACCTTCGCCGTTGGCTTCAGCATTCTGCTCCTGGCGGTTCTCGGCACCTTCGGCGGCTACGTCGGCCTCCGTGCAAAGAAGGTCGGCCTGGCTGACTTGAAACAAAGCCTCGCCGCCTCCTTCGCCAAAAAGAAGACCGCAGAGGAAGAGGAAGCGGGTGCGGAAGGCGAAGTGCAGGTCATGGGCAAAGGCGGCGTCGTGCTGGCCGTCCCCTCCGAGCAGGATCCATACCGCCCCGCCTACGAAGCCACCCAGACGCTTCTCAGCGATGTCATGCGCAAGAATGCCGATCGCGTTGACCTTCGTCCCGCTGAAGGCCAGGCCGCCGTCCAGATCACCGTCGATGGCGTCGCCTACACAGGAGCCCCCATCGACCTCGCCGTCTCCCAGGCCGCCATCACCTACCTCAAAATGGCCGCGGGGCTGGATGTAAACGACCGCCGAAAGCCACAAACTGGCGTATTCAAGAGCCGCCTAGACGGCAAACGCCATGAGTTGGAAATCACCACCATGGGATCCACCAGCGGTGAATCGTTGCGCCTGGTTCTCAATCCCAAAAAACGCTTCGAGCGTTCCCTGTCCGAAATCGAAATGCATCCCGCCCAGCTCGAAGTAGTGAAAAAAGTCATCACCGAGCCCGGCGGCATCGTCCTTGTCGCCACCCCCAAAGGCCAGGGCCTCACGAGTCTCACCTACGCCATCCTCCGATCGCACGATGCATTCCTCACCCACATTCAGACCCTCGAGCGTTTCGCCGAAATCGATCTCGAAGGCATCACCCAGACCAAAATGGCGCCCAACGCCTCGCCCGCGGAAGAACTGAAGCAGGTCGAATGGCTCATCAGCCAGCAGATTGACATTATCATGATCGACCAGTTGACCAACCCGCAAAGCGCCCGCGAGTTGGTCAGTTACGTCGCCTCCTCTCCCGACAAGCGCATCTACATTGGCATGCGCGCCGGCAACACCTTCGATGCAATCAAGCAATGGCGAAAGCTCGTCGGCGACGATGCCCATGCGGTCAAAACTTTGCGAATGGTCATCGCCGGCCGATTGATGCGAAAACTCTGCATCGCCTGCAAGGTTGCCATCCAGCCCGACCCCGAAACGCTCCGCAAACTAAACCTGGATCCGCAGCGCATCACCAAGCTCTTCATCGAGCGAAAAGAGCCGATGAAAACCGACAAAGGTGTCGTCGTCCCCTGTGAATATTGCCAGGAACTACGCTTCAAAGGCCGGATAGGCGTCTTCGAAATTTTCGACATCGACGACGACGCCAGGCAGGCAATCCTTTCCGGCGGGACCGAAACCCAACTCAAAGCCTCCTTCCGAAAACAGCGCGCCCGCTTCATGCAGGAGATGGCGCTCATGCAGGTCGAAGCAGGTGAAACCAGTGTGCAGGAAGTCCTGCGGGCGATGAAGTCCGACGCTCCGCCCGCCCCGCCCGCCGCCGGCGCACCGGCAGCGGCAACCGCCAGGAAACGTTAGACGCTGTCCTCAACGACGAGTTTGATCTGAAAGAGATAT
>JBBRHH010000089.1:0-14577 GCA_038222915.1 Tepidisphaerales bacterium | reverse complement strand
CCATCCTCCTCATCGCCGAGTGCCTCGAGACCGGCCGGCTCATGGACCTGCAAATCCTCGCCACCGAATTGCACATGACCTGCCTCATCGAAGTCCACGATCTCGAAAATCTCATGCGCGTCCGCGACACCGTCGTCGGCTTCCCCCACAAGCGCTACAGCCTCCTCGGCATCAACAACCGCGACCTGCGCACTTTTACCACCAGCCTCGGCACCACCCTCCGCATGGCCGAGCTCGTCGAAGACCGCGACGTCCTCGTCAGTGAAAGCGGCATCCAGACCCGCGACGACATCCAGAAGCTCGCCGAAGCCGGCGTCCGCGCCGTCCTCATCGGCGAAACCCTCATGCGAAGCGACGACATCGGCGCAAAAGTCAAAGAACTTTTTTCCTGAACTATCCACATGGATTACAACGCCGAACTCATCGTGCAACGCCCCTCCACGCTCGGCGAAGGCTCCATCTGGGACGCCAGGCGCCAAGTGCTTTACTGGATCGACATCCGCGAGAGCCAGGTCTTCATTTTCGACCCCGCCACCAACACCAATCGGGCAATCAACGTCGGATCGCACGTAGGCACAGTCGTCCCGCGTCACTCCGGCGGCCTCATTCTCGCCCTCCGCGACGGCATCGCCTCCCTCGACCTGCAAACCGAAAAAGTAGAGATGCTCGTCCCCGTCGATAATCAACCCGGCCAGCTCCGCTTCAACGACGGCAAGTGCGACCCGGCCGGCCGATTCTGGGTCGGCACACTGAACTACCAGGAAAAAAAAGGCGCAGCCAGTCTCTATCGCCTCGACATCGACCAGACCCTCCACCGGATGCTCACCGATCTGACCATCTCCAACGGCCTCGTCTGGACCCGCGACCACAAAACCATGTACTTCATTGACACGCCAACCCGCGAGGTATGGGCGTTCGATTATGACCTCGCCGCCGGCGCAATCTCCAACAAGCGCACCGTCATCAAAGTTCCCGTCAACATGGGCTACCCCGACGGCATGACCATCGACTCCGACGACAACATCTGGGTCGCCCTCTACGGCGGCGCACAAGTCGCTCATTGGAATCCCAAAACAGCTGAACTGCTCGACGTCGTGCACGTGCCCGGCGCAAAGCACGTAACCTCCTGCGCACTCGGCGGAAAAGATCTAAACGACCTCTACATCACCACCGCCGCCCAGGGTGTCGACAGTGAAGCCGACAAACGCGACCAACCCCACGCCGGCTCCCTCTTCCGCGTCCGCGTCCAATCGCGCGGCGTAGAAGCGTTTGAATATCTCGGATAATGGCGGCGACATTTTCGGCGGGTTACGATGTCCGCCATGTCACGTCGACTCTCCCTCGTCCTCATCGTTCTCTTTTCCATCCCGGCCTCGGCATTCGCCTGGGGCACCGCCGGCCACATCATCGTCGCCCGCATCGCCGAAGACCGGCTCTCCCCCGAAGCAAAACAAAAAATCGCGGCCCTATTAAAAGCCGACGAAACCGAGTCAAGGCACGCCAGCATCTCCGATCCCTACATCCCCAACTGGCCCGACCTGATCAAAAAGTCCAACAACACCGGCCCCTGGCACTACGTCGACATCCCCCTCGAAGGCGACGATTACGATCCCAATCGCGACTGCATCGAAGACGATGCGACAGGTAAAAAAGGTTGTTTGGTCGGACATCTGAAAGAACAGATCGCCATCCTGTCGAACCGCGCCCTTGAGCCCCGCGATCGCGAACGAGCCCTGAAATACGTCATCCATTTCGTAGGCGACATCCACCAGCCCCTCCACTGCAGCGAATTCAACAAAGACCGCGGCGGCAACGACCGTCACATCAACTTTGCCCCCTCCACACAGCCCATCAACAACAACCTCCACTCTCTCTGGGACACCCTGCTGATTATTGAGGCCCTCGGGCACGATCGCTCGCAAGACAACGTACTAAAGTACGCAGACGCCCTCGCGTCGAAAGTCGACGCAGACAGCGCAAAGGAATGGCTCAAATTGAAGTCACCCGAAGAATGGGCCGTCGAGTCCCACGCCGTCGCGAAAAGTGTGGTCTACAAAGGCATCGCCGCCGACAAGACAATCGTGCTGGACATCACGCCGGATTACGTAAAAGAAACCCGGCCAGTCATCGACGCGCAACTGACAAAGGCCGGTGTTCGCCTGGCGGACGTGCTGGAAAAAGCGTTACAGGACGCACCGACGACAGTTCGCTCGACACCTTAACCTACATTTGTCGCGCTAGAATTTGGCAAAGGAACACGTCTTGGCGTAGATTGAGCGGGCAAACTGATCCGCGATGCAATGGGCAGAGCGGATTTTTCAATGGGTCGAAGGGTCAAACCGGAGCGAAAAGTGATTGTAATCATCCTCTACATTGCGATTGTCGTCCTTGTCATCGCTGGCTTTTGGAAGACATTTGAAAAGGCCGGTCAGCCCGGTTGGGCGGCCATTGTCCCCATCTACAACGTGATCATTCTGTTGAAGATCGTTGGCAAGCCACTCTGGTGGATCATTCTTTTCCTCATTCCCTTCGTCAGTATCGTGATGGCAATCATTGTCGCGATGGAGGTCGCCAAATCCTTTGGGAAAAGCGCAGGCTTCGGAGTAGGCCTGGCATTCCTGCCGTTCATCTTCTATCCCATTCTCGGGTTCGGCGACGCGCAATATCGCGGTCCCGGCGGGATCCCAGGCGGCCCGCAAGGATTTCCCGTTGGACAGCCTCCACGGATCTGATCTTCAGTTCATTCGAAATGCTGGGCGTATCCGCCTCATCAACGGATACGCCCATTTTCATTTGCTCAGATATGGATCGCCCGCTTCGAAACCGCCAGCGCCGCCTCCTTCATCGCCTCCGGCAGTGTCGGATGTGCATGCACCGACCGCGCAATATCCTCCGAGGTGGCCGCGAACTCCACCGCAATCGCGGCCTCTGCAATCATGTCTGACGCGTGCGGCGCGAGAATGTGAATTCCCAACACCCGATCCGTCTTCGCATCCGCGATGATCTTCACAAGCCCATCGGTCTCATCCATCGCCCGCGCCCGACCATTGGCAATCAGCGGGAATTTTCCCACTTTCACCTCATGTCCCGCGGCCTTCGCATCGTCTTCGGTATAGCCCACCTGCGCCAACTCCGGATGCGTATAAATAACCCCAGGCACAGCGTGATAGTTCACATGCCCGGCCTTCCCCGCCATCGTTTCCACGCACGCCACGCCCTCTTCCTCCGCCTTGTGCGCCAGCATCGCCCCGCCAATCACATCGCCGATCGCGTAAATGCTTGGAACGTTCGTCGCGAAATGCCCGTCCACCTTGATGAACCCTTTCTTGTCCATCTCCACGCCGATCTCGGCCAGTCCAAGTTGATCCGTATACGGCTTTCGCCCAGTCGAAACCAGCACCCGGTCGGCCTCCTCAACGCCAGTCTGATCGCCGCTCGTCCACCCCACCTGCACCATCCCGTTCACTACTTTCGCCGACTGCGCCGACGTATTGAACTTGAACTTCAACCCCTGTTTTTCAAGGATCCGCTGCAATGCCGACGTCATCTCTTTGTCCATCGGCGGAATGATTCGATCCATAAACTCCAGCACCAGCACCTCAGATCCCAGCCGATTCCACACCGATCCAATTTCCAGGCCGATATAGCCGGCGCCCACCACGATCAGCCGCTTGGGCACTTCCGTAAACGACAGCGCCTCGGTCGAGCTGACGATGTATTTCCCATCGAACGGCAGCGAAGGCAGTTGAATCGGCGCGCTGCCAGTGGCGATGATGATCTTCGGCGCGGTGATATTTCGTGTCGTCGTGTTGTCCTTCACCTCGACCGTCGTCGCATTCACCAGCCGGCCCGCTCCTCGAATCGATTCGATCTTGTTGCGCTTAAAGAGTGTCCCCACGCCATCAGTCAGGGCTTTGACCACCTTGTCCTTGCGGCCCAGCATCACCGGCAGGTCAAAGCCGAGCTCGCCTACTTTGATCCCATGCCGCGAGAATGACGTCTTGGCCTCGTAATACTTCTCTGTCGAATCCAGCAAAGCCTTGCTCGGGATGCAGCCCACGTTTAGGCAAACACCCCCCAGATACTGTTTTTCAACGCAAGCCACGCGCATTCCAAGCTGTGCGGCCCGAATCGCGGCAACATATCCGCCCGGACCAGCCCCAATGACAATCAGATCGAAAGAACCTTCAGCCACGGAAAAACCACCTTTCAAGAGTTTGTTCTACCAAAGGATAGCGGGCATCAATCGCATTGTCAGGGTGCTCGGATGCCTGTCGAGGTTGTCTTAACCGCCCGCCTGCAGCACAACCGGACAGGTTTAGCTGATTTATTGCTTGACGCCGGGCGGGGGGTTCGGTCATAGTGTTGTGTAACTCCGGCTCTGTACCAGTCTTAAAGTCCGTTCAAGGGACACATATGGCAACCATCACGAAGAAAGAATTGATCGACCGAATCTCCGACGGCTTGAACTCACGGCGCGTGCAGGTGAAGAAAGTCGTTCAGCAGTTCCTCGATGAGATCATCAGCGAACTCGGCCGGGGCAACCGGCTCGAATTTCGTGATTTTGGCGTCTTCGAAACCAAGCTGCGCAAAGCCCGCCGCGCGCAGAACCCCAAGACGCTTCAGCCCGTCGAAGTACCGGAAAAGCGCACCGTTAAGTTCAAGGTCGGACGGCTGATGAAGCAGAAACTCGCCGACCTCACCGGATCGGCCATCGACGACGAAGCAGGCGACATCGACGAAATGCCCGAAGGTTCGGATGAAGAACATGCATCCGAGTCGGCGGCAGGCGCCTGATGCCCGGCAACGGCGGAGATGATCCGCTGCATGCCGCACTAAGCCACGCACGCGCAGCGCAGCAGAATTCAGGGTTGACCCGCCAGCGCAGGGTGATTGTCCCCATCGACGCAGTGCACGTCGAAATCGAAGGCCGGACTTTCATCAATTTTGCTTCCAACAATTATTTGGGCCTGACCCATCACCCGCGCATGATCGACGCCGTCGCCCGCACCTCCGCGGGATACGGCGCCGGCAGCGGCGCATCGGCACTCATCACCGGCTACACCCCGCAACTCGCAACCGCCGAACAAACCATCGCACGCTGGAAGCAAAAGGAGTCGGCCGTAATCCTGCCGAGCGGATATCAGGCCTCCCACGCCGCCGTGCAAACCTTCGCCCGCCTTGGCGAACGGGGAGCCGTGCGGTTTCTCATCGACAAGCTCGCCCACGCATCGCTCATCGACGCCGTTCGCGCAACCAGTCAACCGTTTCGCGTCTTCCCACACAACAACTTCGCCAAACTGTCGCGCCTGCTCGACCAGCCCGATCAGCAACAACTCCAGGTCGTCATCACCGAATCCATCTTCAGCATGGACGGCGACGCCGCCGATCTCGCCGGCCTTCAACAACTGAAGCGCACAAAACCCTTTGCGCTGCTGCTCGATGAGGCCCACGGCACCGGAACCTATGGACCTGCCGGCGCAGGCTACGCCGCCGAGATCGACTTGGCCGACATCGTCGACGTCAGCGTCATCACACTCTCAAAAGCAATGGGCGCAGCAGGCGGCGCAATCTGCGCCTCCAGCCAATTCATTGACGCCCTGGCCAATTTCGGCCGAGCCTACATCTACTCCACCGCCGTGCCGCCCACCATCCCCGCCGCCGCAACCGAGGCGATTGCAATCATGGCGCAGGAACCGTGGCGGCAGCAGCGCGTGCGACAACTGGCCAAACGCGTCCGGGCTGAATTGAAACTGGTTGGCGGCGACTCCCCCATTATCCCCATCATTCTCGGCGACGCCGCCGAGGCGCTCGCCGCAGCGAGGGCCCTGGAACAAAATGGATTGCTCGTGGTAGCGGTAAGGCCCCCAACAGTGCCCCCCGGCACAAGCCGCCTGCGCGTCACTCTCTCCGCGGCGCACGACGACAGCGAAGTCGGCGCGCTCATCGCGGCGATTCAGGATCTGAACAAATAGGGATAACGAATCAGGCGACAGGCTGGTCATCGACGGCGATCCGGTCGCGCGGCGCAAGCCGCGTGCCTCTCGGACTTGCTGTGTCGATGTAGCTCAGCGTCTTGGCCACCAGATGCGACGGAACTTCCGGCTCGGGCATCGCGGACAGCAGGTTAAGAATGCTCTCCACCTGAACAAGCCGGCCGTCAAAGTCCGAATCGACCACCGCGGCGAACCCGCTTTGGTGAACGTGCCCACGTTCGCCGTCCTCGAAATGGTCTGGACCGTGGTCCAGAAGCAGGTCGATTGCGCGACGGTCATCGTCGCCGAGTTTCATTTCCATAAATCTGCCCCGGATGTTCTCTTGAATGCAACCCCATCGTCGCATTCAGCGAATTACTCAATACTCCCGGCAATCCGCCGCGACCGCATACACAGCGGCAACGAGTCCCTACCACAGGATCGGACTTCCCGGATGAACGAGCACGTCGGAGATACTACTTACTGAAGGCGCGCTTTGTTCTCTTGAATTATGCGCCAACGATCTGCGAAATGAGCAACGGCTGCGTGCAGCCGTGATTTGACGGTCCCAAGCGGAATTAGCAAAATATCGCTGATCTGCTTGTACGGGAATTGATGGAAGTACGAAAGCAGAAGAATTTCACGTAAATGTTCGGGCATGCTCATCACCGTGGCATGCACAACTCGTTGTAACTCCTCCTTTTCCATCTGCTCGCCGGGCATTTCCACTTCGGCTTGCATCAGGTCAATAAACGAGCCGCTGTCTTCATCCCCGCTGCTGATCGACGCCTGAAGCGGATTGGTCGGCCGCCGCGCCTGCGACCGCATTAGGTCGCGCGCTTTATTGGCCGCTATTGTAAAAAGCCACGGGCGGAAGCGCCGCGACAGATCAAACGTGTCCGCCGACTGGTGGACTTGAAGGAATGTTTCCTGAAAAACATCCTCGGCCGCGGCGCGGTCTCCAAGGAATCGAACCAGAAAATGATACAGCTCCCGCTGATAGCGTTCGACGAGCTGGTTAAACCCACTTCGATCGCCGTGCCGGTAGGCCTCCAGCAATTCCTCATCCGTCAATTCACCATTGGGTCCTTCACGGACCGGTCGAGTCGTGGCAGACGCATCATCGTTGCTCGAAGCGACATCCCCGGAGCTTTCCCACTGTTCCTTCCCGTCGGAAGGCACTGCATGGCGCGAGTTGGATGAGGAAATGTTCATTGCAGCCTGCCAGCAAACCAGCTATCGTCCGCCCCGTCAACGTCAAACGTGCAGCGACCGAGCGAAAATTCTCACTACGCAACGACCGTGCTGCCGTATAGTCAACAAATTGTATGCCATCCGCTATTCCCGTTTCTCCTCCGCTCGCGTTTTTTGACCTCGAATTACAGGAGTTGCGCGAGCTCGTTCGCTCGTGGGGCTGGCTGGCGTTTCGCGCAAGTCAATTGATCGATTGGGTCTACCTCAAGCTGGTCAATGACCCCTCCCAGATGACAAATTTCTCGAAGGTCGACCGCGATTTGCTAGCCCAGCGGGTTATTTTTGCAGGCGCAACCATCACACGAAGGCAGACAAGCAGCGACGGAACCGACAAGATCCTCTTAACCTGGCCCGATGGAAAGAACGCCGAAGCCGTCATGATCCCCGACGGCGACCGAAGAACGGCGTGCGTTAGTTCGCAAGTGGGTTGCCCTGTAGGTTGCCGCTTCTGCGCCAGCGGAATAAACGGCGTCCAGGGCAATCTCTCCGCCGGGCAGATCGTCGAGCAGATCTTCACCCTCAATAAGCTTCTGGCCCCGCGCCAGGAACACATCACCAACATCGTCTTCATGGGCATGGGCGAGCCGCTCGCCAACTATGCCGCCGTCATGAAATCGCTCCGGATCCTTCACGATCCCGCCGGCTTCAATATCGGCTATCGCCGCATCACCGTCTCCACCGTCGGCGTCCCCGAGCGCATGCGCCAACTCGCCGAGGAAGAACACCCCATCAACCTCGCCATCTCCCTCCACGCTCCCAACGAAGTCCTGCGCAAGGAGCTCATCCCCTGGGCCGAGCATTTCGCCCTCGACGACATCCTCGACGCGGCCCGCTACTACTTCGACCGCACCGGCCGCGAAATCACCCTCGAATATATTCTCCTGTCCGGCGTCAATGATCAGGTCGACCACGCCCGGCAACTCGCCCGACTCTGCAAAACTCTACGCGCCAACGTGAACCTCATCCGCTACAACGAAGTCGAAACCCTGCCGTTCCTGCGCCCGGCGGCCCACGACGTGATGGCCTTCCAGGAAGTCCTCCGCAACGCCGGCGTCAACGCCCACGTCCGCAAGTCGCGCGGCCGCGACATCGACGCCGCCTGTGGCCAGTTGCGTCGCCGCGAACAATCCGGCAAGGGCAATCTGGTGGCGCTGGGCTTGGGCGGGAAAGATCAGGGATAGAGGAAGTTTGTGATGGCAGAAAAGAAAAAGAAACCCCCGGTCCGGCGTCCCCCTAAGAAGTTCCAACCCAGGCCGGCGCTCAAGCTCAGTGTCGAAAAGCCCGACGGCATCGAATGCTATATCAACTCCAACTGGCACGATGACGGCATGGCCACGCTGCTCGTGCTCCGCAAATCCGCCGAAGGCGATTTTGCGCTGGCTGGGTTTCTCATCGATGTCTGGTGTTGTGGCCTCAAAGACGCGTGGGGCCGTCTCAGCGTCACGCGCGATGAATTCGAAA
Organism: Tepidisphaerales bacterium; assembly: GCA_038222915.1. Lineage (GTDB taxonomy): Bacteria > Planctomycetota > Phycisphaerae > Tepidisphaerales > Tepidisphaeraceae > JBBRHH01. The sequence goes on along the minus strand of JBBRHH010000089.1, from coordinate 5,887 downwards.
CCGACGTTCTCTCGCCCCTGATGGAACGCCTTGAAATTCAGGAAGCCGACATCGAACTCGCCCGCCGCCTCGTCGTCGGCGGCATCTTCGTCGCCCAGGAAAATGGGTTCAAACTCCCCCAGCGATTCGAACCGTGGGCCGCCATCATCGGCGCCCGCGAGTCCGTCGACGCCGACATCTCCGATTTCGGTACCGGCACAAAACCGCGCTGGCGATTCATCGGCGCCATGGCAGATCTGGTAGCGCGGTTAACAGGCCCAATCGAAGTTTTTCTAAACCGCGAAGACGTTGAGATCGTCACCGAAGCCCAGGACGATTTACCAGAGCTCTACGCCAACACCGCCGACCCCGTATCCGCCGAATCGCTCGGCGCAGTCGAAGAAGCCATCGGCCTCAGCACCGAGCGCATGCTCAACGCCGTCCGTCGCTGGTGCTTCGCCCAGGGTATCGCTCCCCACGCACGCCTGCCCGAGGCGATGGGCATGATGTTCGAATCAATGATGCAGTTGCCCGACGTCACCGCCGAGGTCGGTTCCGATGAAATGAGCGCCGCCACCTTCGGCAACATCAATCGCATGCTGGAATTCGAGGACCCCAAAGACACCGCCCAACTGCGCGAAGCCCTCGAACAAGTCCGCCTCTACGCCGATCAGTTCGACAACCCCGACGCCTTCCTCACCTCCCTCGGCCTCGGCAAGGATATGGACGACGACGAACCCTAAATGGGTCGTGTGACGGGCACAGCCTTCGTGTTCACTGGCGCACGCGGAAATCGATCGGCCGAATTTTTCCACCACTGCTGCCACTTCTTGATCGCCTCCTCCGATTCTGCGTTCCGATCGCCGCGCCACTTCTCCGGCTCATATCCCAGATCCGTCCCCGTCACCCGCCGCAACCCCATTGCCGCATAAAATCGAACGTTCGCCTGCTCATCCCCAAGCAGCGCGATCAGATCCGGAATCGACCACGGCTCGGCGAGGTCTGCCAGAATCCGCGCCGCCGCCTCCCGGTGATATGGCGAAGTATGGCTCCGCTCCGACTGCACGTATTTCGTAAGCGGCACCACACAATGATCCCCCAGCGCCCGAATCTCCTGGTCGTTCAACTCCTCCATCTTCGTCTGCCCCAGCCGCGACAGCAGGTCATTCACCCGCGCGTTCAACTCCGCATTGTCATGCCCCTTCAGCCGCAGCAATTCATTCACCCACGCTGTCGTGGTCAGCAGATCCGTCCCGCGCGGCTGACCGATCGCCCCGTCGGTAATGTTGACCCCTTGCCCGCTCTTGATCAGCTGCTGCGCGCCCGGTGTGTTCACCTTGACCGACCCCTCAACTACCGTCAGCCGCGTCTCGTTCTTGGCACAACTCAAATCAAACTGCGTCCCCAGCGCCGTAAAAGTTGCCGTTGCAGCATGCACCTCAAACGGCGCGGCCGCATGCGCCACCATCGACCACGCCTGCCCCTGCGTCAGGTCAAAGTCCCGGCTAGAAGTAAATCGCGCCTCCGTGTTCGCGTTCAATCGGATCTCCGACCCGTCCGGCGTTTCAAACTCACACCGCACCCGCTCACCCGTCCGCACCCGCGTCCCCGGCAAAATCGCCCCGCCCGTCGGCAACGCCGACCACGTCGATTCCTCCGAAGGACACACCTCGATCAACCCAGTCGCCAGCGCCAGACGCGCCACCGGCTCTCGTAAAACCGGCCGCGTCGTCGAAGCCGTCGGTCCCACCGGCGCAACCTTCCGCCACGGATGAAACACAACCATCGCAACCAGAAACCCAGCCGCCGCCGAAGCCAGCACCGTCATCCACGGCCGAAATCGCCGAACCGGCAACCGCGTCCTCGCAATCCGCCCAATCGCCCGCTCCGCATTCACCTCCGCCGCGCTACCCCGCGCCAAAAAAGCCTGCTCCAGGTCCGCATCCTGCTGCTTCATCGCCTCCGCAAGCGCCCGGCAACCGCCGCAATTCGAAAGATGCCCCTCAAGCCGCGCCGCATCGACCGGCGCAATCTCCCCATCGACCCGCGCCCCAATCAGCCCGGCCGCGTCCTCGCACGTGATCGATGGAATGTCAGCCGGTGTCATAGTTCCCTCAATGCGGACAACCGCTCGCGCAAAAGCGCCCGGGCCTGCGTCAACCGCGCATTAATCGTCGCAAACGAAACGCCCAGCAGGTCCGCCAACTCCTGGTAAGTCGTATCCTGATAATAGTAAAGCATGATCACCTCGCGCAGCTTAAGCGGCAGCCGTTCCACCTCCGCCAGCAGCCGCCCTTTCTCCTCCAGCGTATCCATCGCCGCACCCGGAGAATCCTCGTCGCTCAAATCGGCCGGATCATCGTCGTTCAGCGAAACCTCCGATCGCTCCGACCTCTTCAACCAGTCCAGGCAGACGCGCAGCGCAATCCCGCACAGCCACGACCCAAACCGCCGCGGATCCGAAAGCGTCGGTAACGCCACATACCCCCGAACCAGCGTCTCCTGTGCCAGCTCATCGGCAATATCAATTCGCCGCACCCGCGCATGGCAAAACGCGGTGATGCGCCGTGCCCACAGCCGCACCAGTTGGTCATAGGCCGATGATTTTCCGGCCAGTGCCTGCCGCACCAGCTCCTCATCCACCATGCTCACTCCCTGCCGTAGCTCTCTTCCACACTCCACAACAGAAGTAGATTGGCCAGCAAAAGGTATTACAACAAAAATCCTGCGAAGATTGCCCCTTTCCCATCCCGCCGGAATCGTGCATCATATGCGTCGCACACCGTTACGCGCTGTTGGGAGATGCTCTCGTGGAACAGGTTGTCGGAACCGAACTCATTAATCGCGCAAACGCGCTCACAAATCTCGAAAGCGGCGACCCTGAGCGAATGGTCGAAGTTCTCCTCGCCATCGCCCTCTACGAGCCCGACGGCCTCTGGTCCGAAGAAATCTGCATCAAATACAGCACCGACGCCGCCGACGCCGTCCGAGGCGTCGCCTTCCTCTGCTTCGGCCACATCGCCAGAATCCACCGCACCATCACCCGGGCAAGAGTTATTCCCATCCTCCAAAAAGGCCTGAAAGACCCCAGCGCCTTCGTAAGAGGCCACGCCGACGCCGCCCTCTCCGACGTCCTCCAGTATGCCCCAATGCGGTGAGGGCCATTGCTCACTAAAAAACTAGGGTAAGGGGCCTCCCACGTCCGATAAATCGAAAAGCGGTCTACCCGCTTTCGCCTATGAACTTCACCACCACCCCGCCCACCCTCGAATCGTCCGACGAAACCGCAATGACCCAGGCCGCTCTCGAAGCCGCCGACCACCGCGCCGCCAACCTCAACTCCCTCGCCCTCACCCAGGCCGCCCTCGCCGAACAACTCCCGGGCTGGAACACCGATCTCGAATGGGTCTACGCCCGCGACGGCGCACTAACCGTCCTCCGCGACGGCCACTGGTGGACCGACTGCTCCGTCCCCCGTCGCGCCGGCCAGGCCATGCTCAAATCCCTCGAAGCAAAAGGCACCGTCGCCTGCTACCTCTATCCAGCCCACCCGGCCCACGTAAAAACAGTCCTCCAGCAAACACCCCACGACCACGCCCTAGTCGTCATCTGGCCAGACCTCGACTTCGCGCGCATCGCCATGGGCTGCTGCGATTTCGCCGACGAAATCTCCCGCGGCCGACTCTGGTTCGCCGTCGGCCAAGATTGGCCGCGCCAGTTAGCCGAAATCTTCGACCAACAGCCCGGCCTCTCCACCCCCCAGATCTTCGTCCGCACCTCAACATTAAACGAAGAATACGCCGCCGAAATGGTCCCCGCCGCCCAACACGTCTTCAGCCAGCTCGGCGAAAAACGCGCCGCCGCCGCCCAATGGGCCGCCCAGTCCTGGGTCAAGCGCCATCCAGTAGAAAAAGTCTGCGTCCTGGCCCGTTCCCAATTCCGCCTCTGGGAAAACGACGCTCTCGATCTCGCCAACCTTCTCCGCGAAACATCCACCAACACCGTCATCACCATCGATCTCGACGATCCCCGCCAGGCCTCCACCCTCCACCTCGCCCAGACTGCTGGCCAATGCGACGCCCTCCTGATGGTCAACGCCGGCCGCGCCGACATCTCCGTCCCCTTCGCCGATGCCCTGCCCGTCATCACTTGGATCACCATCCCCCGAATCCCCGCCTGCCTCGCAGCACGCGACGCACTACTCCTCCTGCACGCAAGTTGGCGCGATCTCGCGATCCAGGCCGGCTGGTCCCAAGACCGCATCATGATCGTCGGCCGACCACCGCAACCAACCCACACGCGCCCAAAAGACCTCGCACCCTCCATCGCCATCATCGCCGACACCGCTCCCCTGAACCCCAAAGCCGACTTCGAATACTCCAGCCACCAACTCCTCTGGGAAATGATCGGCGAAGAACTCTCCCGCGACCCCTTCGCCCTCGGCCACGACGTCAACGACTACCTCTCCAACCGCATGCAGCGCATGGGCATCTCCGAAGAAGGCGTCGATCGCCCCCGCTTCATCGATGCCCTCATCGTCCCCGCCTGGCAGCAAGGCCTCGCTCGCGCCGCCTTAAACGCCGGCCTCCACCTCCGCCTCCACGGCAAAGGCTGGGACAACATCCCCGACCTCGCCGCCTCCTCCTCCGGCGAAATCACCAACCAGCACGAGCTGGATCAAGCCATCGCTGCTTCCTCCGCCCTAATCCATGTCTGGCCCGTCGCCGTCCCCCACCAGATCGAATCCCTCGGCCGTCCCGTCAGCAATCCCCTCGGTCGAAAGCGCGGCGGCTTCATCGAAGACCTGCGACGTCTTGTGACCGCGCCGACCTCCTCCAAACCTGCCGATCCCCGTTCCAGCGTCCTCACGTGGGACATTATTCAGCACCTGACAAAGTGACCGTCGCCGCCGACAAATCGGACGTTGAAATTCATGCGGCTTGCTCCCTTTCCCCGATGAAAAACCTTAATGGCGGCACGGCTTGTCGAAATCTTCCTCGACAGTCCGCGCCGCGACACGGATGTTTTCAGTTGGAAAGGAAATAATGCCATGGCCTCATTGATGGAACTTGTGGAGCGGGTGAACAAAGGGGATCTGATCGACGCCGAACCGCTGGCCGTCTACGAAGAGTCAGCCAACAGCGCCGAAAAATTCCTCGCGCACCACGCCCACGCAATGCTCGACCTCCGCCAGGCGCAGCAGCATCTGCTCCAAAGTCTCGAAGCAATCGATTACAGCGACCAGAAGGTCCTGAACCAGTTCGTCAGCATCAGCGGATTCCTCGGCCTCACCGAACTCCGCGCCGGCCCCGTCATCAAATTCGGCGCCAGCGCCATCGCCCGCCGCGAATACGCCATGGGCCTCGAGGCCATCCAGAACGGCGTCTCCTACGACATGATGCACGGCGGTTCCTACACCGCCGATCGCGAAAACTGTCAGTTCGTCTCCACCCAGTACGACCGCGCCGCCCAGAGCATCGGCTGGGTCAACGCTCAACCCCTGGAATGGAACAACAAACAAACCAAAATCGCCTATATCGTCAGCGGCCTCTCCGACGACGACGCTTCCAGCCGAGCCGTCCGCAGCCTCGCCAAATACCACGACAGCAAGCGCTTCAAGCTCAGCATCTACTCCACCGAAAGCGCCGCCCGCCGCGACAAACAGCAGTTCGCCCAGCACGTATACGTCCCCGCCAGCGCCAAGCGCGGCGTCGCCACCCTCGATTCCCTCAACCGCCAGCGCATCCAAACTTGGATCGCCCCCACCGACGGCGACACCGTCTCCGCCTGCAAAGACCTCGCCGCCCAGCTCGTCAAGGACAAAGTCGACGTCGTCATCTTCGACGCCAACCAGTCCGATCCCGTGGCCGCCGTCGTCGCCAACTGGGAAATCTCCCGCGTAAAGGTC
>JBBRHH010000088.1:0-14610 GCA_038222915.1 Tepidisphaerales bacterium | reverse complement strand
CACTCGGCAGGGCGTGGATGTAGCCATAGAGTTTGTTGAGCTGTTGGTTGTCCGCGACGGTTTCATCCGAGGGCGTCACCATCGGCCAGAAGTCCGCCGGGAGGGGGCCATGCAATTCTTCATATTCCTCGGCGAGAACTTCCCAGAGCGCCAGCCGCTGGTTTGGATCCTGATCTTCCATGAAGGAGCCCAATTCTTTTTTTGAACGATGTGCGCTTCAACCGTGTTGCGGAGCATCGCTCAATGTTCCTGCGGGCGACTATATCCTCCGGCCCAAAAGTTGTCATTTGATTTTCGCGCATGCAAAGAATCCCGGGCATGTCGCCCGGGATCTATGCGTACAAGAGGCTTAATGGCCGATGCCCACGACCACTCAACGGGTCCGTTGCACATCAGCCTGGGTGGCGAGATCAGGCGTGCTTGTGTTTGGCCTTTCCGTGTTGCATCGCTTTCTGGTCGGCCTGACATTGCAACCAGTCGGAGTGCAACTGCACGGCGTCGTCATGGATCGTGTGACGGCTCTGCTCTTGATCCGGCTTCAGTTTCTGTTGCGCGGCGGTCACGGCCGGCTGATCCTGCAAATACAGCACATACAACTGGTGGCCGGTGGATTCGCGCACCGTGTGCCAGGTCGCCTGATCCGCTTTGAGGGCCGCCTGCAGTCCAGCCACATCGGCATCAGGGCCGGCCGCATCAATAGCGGCTTGATCCGCCACGAGCTTGGCCGTCCAACTCTGTTCGTCAGCCTTTCTTTGCAGGAGAACTGGAGCAACGTCGGCCTTGAGCGTGTCGCAGGCTGCCTTCAGCGCAGCCATGTCGGCCTCGAGCATGGCCTTGCTGCTCTGCTGGTCCGATGTGAACTTCGCGATGTCATCCTTGAACTTTGCCAGATCGGCCACCATCGTCGGATTGGTAATCGGATGTTCGTGCCCCTCATGCAGGCTGCTGTGCGGAACAGCTGACATCAGGGTGCGCGACTCAAGAGATTGCAGAGCGAACGGTGGGAAATGATTCATGTGCGTTACCAAGTGAGCTTGGTGATGAGTAAACAATCACCTTCGCGATTTGTTTGTACGTATCAGTCGACGCCGGTTGAGATGTACGATTCCGTGCCGTAGGAAGCAAAATGTCGATTTGGCCGACCTGTGGCCGATAACTCTGAGGATGTTGGGGGAATAGAACGCGGCTGCTGCGCATTTCTCATTCTCATAAGGAGAAACAATGACTCTTGTGAAAACTGGCCGAGTCCTTTATGAATCGCTGATCGTCTGGTCGCGGCCTGTGTGCCTTTCCGTTGTCCTGCTATTGGTGCGGATCGTTTTTGGGTGGGCGTTCTTTATCGCGGGGAAGGGGAAGCTGGTGGACATTCAAAAGCCGATTGGATTCTTTACGGAACTGCACATTCCATTTCCTACCGCGAATGCGTGGCTTGTCGCGATCGTTGAGACCTTTGGTGGGCTGTTGCTTTTGATGGGATTTGCTTCGCGGCCGGTAGCACTTGCGCTGGTGATCAATATGACGGTGGCTTACATCACCGCGGACTCCAAGGCGCTTGGTGGATTGTTCAAGGACGGTGATATTCCGACTTTTGTGGCCGCGGCGCCTTTCTGGTTTCTGCTCACTTCGTTTGTGGTGCTGGCACTTGGGCCGGGGTGGTTTTCAGTTGATGCTATCTTGAAACGATTTGTCTTTGGCAAGGATGAGCCACAGTTGCGCGGGTTTCCGGTGGTCCGATGAAGGGGCGGGTTTGTTTAATCACGGGGGCGAGCAATGGAATAGGCGAAGCAACTGCGCTCGGGCTGGCGGCGATGAACGCGCGTGTCGTGATGGTCTGCCGGAACGAAACACGTGGCCGCGCCGCGATAAACCGAATTCGACAGAGCACGCCCCTCGGGCAGCTTGATCTGCTGATCGCCGACTTGAGCTCGCAAGCCCAAATTCGTGAGTTGGCCGCAAAGGTACGGTCCGACTATCCGTCGCTTCATGTCCTGATAAACAATGCCGGCATCTTTCGGCCGCGACGCGAACTATCCGTCGATGGGATTGAGCTGACTTTCGCGACCAATCACCTGGCTCCGTTTCTTTTGACGCAGGAACTACTGGGGCTCGTTCAGGCCAGTGGGGAGGGTCGAATCACTACCCTTTCATCGAAATTGCACGAGCGCGGGAAAATCGATTTTGAAAATCTGGAGTTGTCACGCGGTTATAGCGGGCTTAAGGCGTATTCGAATTCCAAGCTGGCGAATGTGCTGTTCACTTACGAATTAGCGAAGCGATTGGAAGGCACGGGTGTGACGGCAAACGCCGTGCATCCGGGTGGAGTGGCGACGGGCATTTCCAACGGCGCTGGATTCTTCGGGCTGCTTTGGAAGATTCTCCGGCCGATCTTGCGAACACCGGAGCAAGGCGCGGAGACTTCGGTGTACGTGGCTTCGTCGCAGGAGGTGGATGCGGTTTCGGGAAAGTACTTTGTGGATAAGAAACCGGTGGCGAGTAGTGCCACATCACATGATGCGGCGCTGGCGAAGAAGCTATGGGATGTTAGTGAAGCAATGGTCAATGCGCACCGCGGATGACGTCGACGGGGTCGTATTTGGCGGCGCGTCTTGCGGGGTACACGGCAGCCAACAGGACGACGACCATCGCGCTGATGAACGCGCTGACATATTGGCTTGGGCGTTCGCTCATGAGGAGGCCTTCGGATTTGACAAGGCCTTCGACGGTGATGGGGAGGGCGCGCAGTCCTTCGATGGCGAGCTTGCCGAGGATCAGGCCGAGGATGGAGCCGATCATCCCAATGACCAACCCCTGAAACACATATATCCACGTGATGTCACGCCGCGAAAATCCAAATGATTTGAGAATGGCAATGTCGTTGACACGCTCGAGCACCGCCATGATCAGGATGTTCAGCACGCCGAACGCCGCCACCACCAGCAATGCGCCAGTGATGACATTGGTGATGATGGTCTGGATCGTAAAGATCTTCAGGAAGTTGGAGTTGGCCTCCTGCCAGGCTTCGGTGCGGTATCCGCAAAGCGATTCGATCTGAACCGCCGTCCCTTCGGCCTTGGTGTAATCGTTCGTGCGGATGACGATTTCGTTAACAATGTTCTTCTTGTCCAAAAGCGTCTGGGCATTGTTGAGAAGCATGTAGGCGCGGGAGTAATCGACTGGCGTAACGCCAGTCGAGAAGATGCCGACAACCCGCGCCGTGGCCCGGCCGCCCGTCTGGCTGGACAGGGTAATCGTGTCGTCCAGACGGGCGCCCAGAACTTCAGCAACGCCACGACCCAGGACAACACCGTCCGCCGTCTTGCGCAGGCGAGAGAAGTCGCCGTCGGTAAGTTTCTGCCCGATGGTGGTCACCTTCAGTTGTTGCTCAGGTTCCACGCCAAGGATTTCCACGTTCAGGTTCTTGGTCCCATAGGTGGCGATGGCCGCGCCAGTGACCTCCGGAGCGGCGGCGGAGATACCCTGCATGGAGCGGAGCTGTTGCAGCAGGCCCTGGCTGTCCCGGATTTTGCGGACGATCTCGCGCGGCTTTGTACTGCGGATGTCGATGAGTGCGTTTGGGTTGGTGTAAACGCGTTCGAGGATCGGAGTCTCTTTCTGACGTGGTTCATCATGGATGATGATGTGGCCGGAAGATTCGACGGTTTCAATAATAAACTTGTCGGAGAACCCCTCCATCATCGAGGTCATGGCCAGAAACATCGTAACGCCGATCGTGACGCCGAGGATGCAGATGAGCGACTGGCGCTTGTGGGCGAAGAAGTAGCGGATGGAAATGTACCAGAGCATGTAACGGACAACGGTTAAAAGCTCGATCAGCCGGCGAAGCCCTTGAAGTTCGATGCTTCCTTGGGTTTGTTCAGGCCCGCGGCGGTTCTCGGATCCATCCAGGTCGTGCGCACACGCTGGCCTTCCTTCAACGTGCCGATCGGGCTGATGATCACCTTGTCGTCGGCGCCAAGTCCTCCAACGATCTCGGCTCGTTCAATGCTTCGCAGGCCCACGGCCACATTCGGCTTCACAATCTCGCCCGCGCGCACCGCCCACACCGTGCCCCCCTGCACCGCCTGACTTGGAACAACCCGCGCGCTCGCCTTTTCTTCCATGATGAATTCAAGCTCGCCGGTCATGCCCGCGGAAAAAGCACGCAAAGAGCGCGCTTCGTCACTGTCGACCAGGCGTGTTCCAAAGGCAGTAGGGACGCGGTTGATTTCCGGCTGCTCGACCGCCACGTCCACCTCAAACGTGCGGCGGGTGGGGTCGGCCTTCGGATAGATCTTGCTGACGCGCCCGGAAAACACGCGCCCGGGAAACGTATAGAGCGTCATCAAAACCTTTTGACCAGAGCGGAGATCGGCCTTGTTCTCCTCGTCAACCTGGGCGCGCATCACAAGTTTGTCGAACGTGACGTCTGCCACCTGCATAATGTGACCGTTGATCTCCAGTCGCGTGCCTTGAGATGAAGGCCGATCGAGCACCACGCCATCGATGGGGCTCACTATGACGCGCTCGAGTCGGCGGTTCGCCAGGTCCAGCTTCTTTTTGGCCGCATCGCGATCCATCTCCAGCTCGGCCTGTTTCACCGTCCGCTGCTGCTTCAGCGATTCCTGTTCGCTGACCAGTGCGAGGACGGCATTGGCGGCGCGGTCAAGATCCGACTGGCTGCCGGCGTTTTGGGCAAGCACTTTCTGGTACCGCTCGGCCTCGGTCTGCGCCAGCTTCAGGCGCTGCTGGATGCGCTCGATCTGCTGATCAAAGTCCCGCAGAAGAGGGGACGTGTTCTCCTCTGCCCATCGCTTTTTCAGATCGTATGCGGCCTCAGCATCAACCTGGTCCCGCTCCGTCTGTGGCGCGTCGTCAACGACGATCGCGAGCGTCTCACCCGCCTTGACGCGGTCCCCCTTGTCCCTCAACACTTGCTTCACAACGCCCGCCACGCTCGTTTTGATCTCATATTCGCGGTCGGCTTCGAGGGTGCCGGTCGCATAAAAGGCCTGCACCACGGGCCCTTCAACGACATCAGTGACAGTGATGAGCGGCCGGGTAATGCGGACAAAGATGAAAACGGCGATCGCCACGGCCGCCACAATCGAAGCGAGAATCGTGATCCAGCGAACCAGTGCGGATGCCCGGGGGGTTCTCATTGTTTGCAATTATAGCAATAGTAGTGTTCGGTTGTTTTCGATCCTTTTGAAAGATCAAATGGCCCGCCGGTCGGTTGGAGGGTAAACTACTTGTAGACGGAGCGCGAAATATGTCCATTAGCACGTCCAATCCCACGGTTCCTGGCATTCAGCCTTCACTTGTTTCGCCATTGCGGGATGGCGATCGGCTCACGCGGGCGGAGTTTGAGCGGCGATTCAATGCCATGCCCAATTTGAAAAGGGCCGAGCTTTTGGAAGGAGTGGTGTACATGGCGCCTCCGGTTTCTCAAACGGATCACAGTGGGCCGCACGTTTATCTGGTCACATGGATGGGCACGTACTGTTCTCTCACACCGGGTGTTGAAGCTGGGGACAATGGTTCGTTGAAACTCGATAGTGGAAACATGCCGCAGCCTGACGGATTTATCTACATTGAAAATCGATGCGGCGGTCAGGCGAAGATCGACGGTGATGGTTACGTGGAAGGCGGGCCAGAATTTGTTGCAGAAGTTTCAGCCAGCACGGCGGATCGTGATCTGAAAGTGAAGTTTGAGACTTACAGGAAACACGGCGTCCGCGAGTATCTCGTGTGGCGGGTATTGGATCGTGCCATCGACTGGTTTGTTCTTCGGAACGGGAAATATGAACGGTTGCCGCTGGCTGAAGGTTCGTACCGAAGCGAGGTTTTGCCCGGTTTGTGGTTGAAGCCCGACGAACTACTCGCACGCGATCTCTCCGCGGTCATTCGAACCGTTCAAGCGGGTTGTGACACACCCGAACATCAGACGTTTCTCCAACAACTTGCAACGGTTCGCTGAGCGACCGCGCTCATTTCACTGGCTTCACCAACTCGCCACTCGGAGCCGTCGTCGCCCCAGGCCGCCGCGAGGGCATCTGCACCACTTCCACGTCGCCAAGGCGCTGCAATTGCTCCTTCACTTCCTTCGCCGGGGCCACGATCACCACCACCATTTGGTTGTCGCGAATGTATTTGTCTGAGACCTCGCGCACCTGACCTGCCGTGACGCCATTGATGTTGACCGGATACTGGTCGAAGTAGTCCAGCGGGTATTCGTCCAGCACCGCTTCCACGCGGTACGACGCCTGTTGCTGGATCGTTTGCATGCCCATCAGAAGGCCGCCGGAGACGCGGAGTTTCGCTTCGGCCAGTTCATTTTCCAGGACGTTCGCCGTGCGCATATCGTCGAAGACCTTGAACATCGCCTCGACGGTGTCGGCCGTCGTTTTGAAGCTCGTCTCGGAACCGGACTTGAACGTGCCGGCCTGACGTGTCGGACTGAACATGCCCCACACGCTGTAGACATAACCTTTCTCCGCGCGAACGTATCGCCCGAGCCGCGAGTCGATGCCGTGGCTGAGGATCCGGTCGCAGACAGTCCCGGCGTACTTGAGCGGATCGTGCAGGCCATAGGCCCGGGCTTCCATCCGGATCATGCTCTGCCGCCCCTCGGGACGGTCGACAAGTATGATGTGGCGCTTGTCCGGGGCCGGCGGAAGGTTGTACTTGACCGGCGCAAGCTCGGCCGATTTCCAGCCATCGAGCAGCTTTTTCGCAAGCTCCTGCCCGCGCTCAACGGTAACGTCGCCGGCGATGCAGACAATCGCATCGGTGGGAACATAGATCAGTTTCTGAAACACCTTCACATCATCGAGGGTGATGGTCTTCACGCTTTCAGGTGTGGAATGGCGGCCCATCGGCGTGCCGGCGAACAGCGCGCCGTTGAGCTCGTAGCTCGCGACGGTCTCAGGATCCTCACGATACTGCTGGAGATCGCTCAGCGACTTCTGCTTCAGCTTGTCAAATTCGTCCTGCGACAGTTGCGGAGAACGCAGGATGTCGCGGCTCTTTTCAAAGCCGTGTTCCACTTCGTCCGTCGTGGATGAACCGGCCAGGCGGGTGATGTCGCCCGAGTCGCCGACGTCGACCGTGATCCCGCGCGAGTCCAGATACTGATTCAGGTCGGCGGAATTGAGATCGCCTGCGCCGCGCCGGCTGAGCGCTGCCGTGATGCCCCCAAGCCCGGCCTTGTTATCAGGCTCCGAGTGCGAGCCTCGACGGAGGGTCACCGTCCAGTTCACCAGCGGCAGCCGCTTGTCCGGGAGAACGATCACCTTCACGCCATTGACGGTAAGTTCGGTGCCCTTTTCAAAGTTAGGCTTGAGGGCGGCAGTGTTGATCGGCGGTTGCTCAGGATAGCCCGCGGGAAACTGGATATTGCGCGCGGCGACAGGCCGGGTGCTCGGCGCGACAAACGGCGTCACCGGCTGCGAGGTCGCGGCGCGGGCGGCGCCAACGAAGTCCGGTTTGATGCGCAACACCGTGGCATTCGCGGGGATGAGATATTTTTTCGCGACGGCCTGAACGTCGGCCAGCGTAATCGCCTCGATCTTCTGCATCTCCGTGTTCACCCGATTTGGATCGTTCGCCATCAATGCCTCAGCGCCAAGCTGAGTGGCAATGTTGGTGGCAGTGAGGCGGTTGTGAATGTGGCCAACACGCTCGGCCGTCTTGGCCTTCTCCAACTCTGATTCGCTAACGCCGTTTTCCACCACGTCCGCGATCGCCTTGGCGATCGTGGCTTCCACATTCGCCGGATCCTTGCCAAGCATCACGATGCCGATGACGCCGAACAAGCCCCCGTCTTCGAGGGATTCATTCATTACGCTGACATTGCTGCACTGGGGCTTGTCGCCATTCACAAGGAGACGTTCCAGCCGGCTCGAAGAGCCCGAGCCCAGAATGTCGGAGAGAACGGCGAGGGCATACTGGTCGTCAGATTTGTACGGCGGAATGTGATACCCCATCACAACGGCCGGCAGCGGGACGGCCTTGGGCTCTTCAAGACGCCGCAGTTCCACCTGGGCCGGCTCGGCCTTCGCCACGCGGGTAATCGGTGCCCCCTTCGGAATCCAATTGTAGTATTTGTGCACCCACGTCTTGGCTTCGTCCGTCTTGATGTCGCCGGCAATCACCAGGACGGCGTTGTTGGGAACGTAATACGTATTAAAAAAGTCCTGCAGCTCTTCCACATGCGCGGCCTGCAGATGCTCCATGTTCCCAATCGGCGTCCAACGGTACGAATGCGTGGTGAACGCGGTGGCGAAGAAGTCTTCGAACAGCGTGCCGTAGGGCTTGTTCATCATCCGCCCCCACTCCTCGCCCACAACCTTCCGCTCGGTCTTGTAGATGTTCTCGGAGACCTTGAAGCTCGCCATCCGGTCGGCCTCAAGATAGAGCGCCATCTCCAGATGATTCGCCGGGATCGTATTGACGTAAACCGTTTCGTCGAAGCTGGTAAACGCGTTGGACATGCCCCCGACCATGCCGATGAGTTTCATGTGCTCTTCGGGTTTCACATGGGCCGAGCCGCGGAACATCATGTGCTCGAACATGTGGGCGAAGCCCTGGCGGTCGGGGCGCTCGTCGCGGCTGCCGACGTGGTACAGGACGCGGACATGAACGATCGGAGCCTGGTGCAGCGGCGCGTAAATGACCCGCAGGCCGTTCTCGAGCGTTTCTTCACTGTATTCGATTTTCGCCGGCGCAACGGGTGCGTCTGCTGCACGAGCGGCGGGCAGGAACATGACTGTTGGCATCAAGAAGAGGAAACTACAAAGCAAGCGGCGGCGGGGACGGGCCATGGGGTTCTCCAAAAGCATTGTGTTGTGCGTTGGCGATATCGTATGCGAGAAGGTGGGAAGGATTCCAGCACCGGGCAAGGTGGGGGCGCGCAGGATCGCCCCAGCTTAAATCGCCCGCGGCGGGCCAACACCGCACGTCGATCCGTCAGGCAAAGCCTGGTGCTCGCTCCTCACGCCCGCCCATACCGCCCGTTCCCCGGCTCCAAGTTCAACAGCTTCCGAAATTCCCCCGGCGTCATCACCCTCCGCTCACACGCCTTGGCAATCACATGAATCCGCTTCAGCAGCCCCGCGTTCGTTGCCTTCTGCGTCCCCTCCGCATCAAACCAGATGTTGTCTTCCAATCCCACCCGCACACCCCCGCCGGCCGTAATCGCCAGCGCGTTCATCATCAACTGCTTGTCGCCAATCCCCGCAAAGCTCCAATACGAATCGGGCGGCAGATCCCGCACCATGATTCCCGCGTGCAGCAAATCCGCCTGCGCGCACGCAATGTTCCCCAGTAAAAGATTGAAGTAGTGGGGGGCCCGCAGGATTTCTTTTCGCTCCAGATACTTCGCGTAATTGATCATCCCCGCGTCAAACGCCTCCAGCTCCGGCACCACGCCCCGCTCCTTCATCTTCTCCGCCAGCGCCCGGATCATGTCGGGCGAATTCATGCTCTCTACCCGGTTAAAATTGAGCGAGCTCAAAGTCAGACTCCCCATGTCCGGCTTCAGGTTCCCCTCCAGCGTCAACGGCTCGGCCCGCTCCTCAAATTTTTTCAGCGTCCGTCCGCTGAGCGAAACGCAAACCACCAGCTCAGGCGCAAACGCCCGGATGCCCCCGATGATCTCGCCGTAAATTTTGGCGCTCGAACACGCGTTCCCCATCTCATCGCGCGCATGGAGGTGAACCATGGTGATCCCAATCTCCACCGCCGCGCGAACATCCGCCACGATCTCCGCGACCGTGACCGGAACGTGTTCCGTCATCTTCTTTGTGGGGATCATTCCGGTCGGCGTAAAATTGACGATCAAATCCATGACACGCGCCTCATGTTTCTTCCTCAGCCCGGAGCTTCCAGGCTTACGAAATCAATTTGACCAGTTTGGCCGGAACGCCGGCCACAAAACAGTTATCGTCCACATCCCGATTCACCACGGCGTTCGCCGCCACCACCGCATTCTTCCCGATGGTCACCCCCATCACAATCACCGCCCCGGCCTTGATCCCCGCCCCCTCCTTGATCAAAACATCCTTGATCCCGCACGTATGCGCCAGCTTCTCCTCCAAAAACGCGTTGCTGTTATACGCGTTATGGGACATCACAATCACCCCCGGCCCCAGGCTCACGCCCTTCTCCAGCGTCACCTTCGCACTTAGGTCCAGATAATTGTTCCCATTGAGCACACAATCGTCGTCGATCGTGAGATTGGAAAAGTCGGTCTTCAGATCAAATCGATGCAGCGTAATCGGCGAAAGCAGCCGAACATTCTTCTCACTGATCTTCGCCCCCAGCAGCCGGAGCACGTAAGCGTTCGTTTCCTTGTTATAAGTAAGCACCCGCGGCGGGCCGACAAGCTTGATCCTGAGCCAGATAGCCCAATATTTCAAAGGCCTGACAATATTTTTTGCACGCTTCATGAATAGGTAGTTTATCGGAGCGGTGGGGGAATGGGGTTAACTCCCGATAGAATCCCGTATCGTTCGTTCTGATGCTGTCCTAAAAATGGAAGGCCGCTATCGAACAGCCGCAGCCAACGGCATCACATTGTCGCTCGGCCTACATCAGGTCCAACCACCCTCCACCCAGCACCCGCGGCTCGCATCGTTGGAGGTTCTCGTTCCACCGTTACAATCTCCCCTGTGAAACCCGCCCTATTCCTCCTCTCCCTCCTCGCCTTAGCCCCCTCTACCCGCGCCACCTCCCCCGAAGACCTCGTCCAGGCCATCCTCATCGCCGACGTCCGCTCCATCCAGCCCGGCCAGCCCTTCCGCCTCGGCGTCCTCTTCACCATCAAACCCGAGTGGCACATTTATTGGAAAAATCCCGGCGACGCAGGCCTCACCACCTCCATCAAACTCGACCTCCCCGAAGGCTTCAAAGCCGGCCAACTCCAGTGGCCAACACCCATCCGCTTCGATCAACCCGGCAGCGACACCGTCGCCTACGGCTACTCCACCGGCGTCCTCCTCTACACAACGATCACCCCGCCCCCAGACGTTTCAGGCATAGTTACCCTCGCCGCCCGAGCCAACTGGCTCGCCTGCGAAAAAGACTCCATCCCAGGCCTCGCCGAACTGAAACTTAAACTCCCCGTCGATCCAGCCCCGCGCCCCTTCAACCAGGTCGCCTTCAAACTTTGGCAATCCCGCATTCCCATCGACGCCGCCAACGAACCCTCCATCCACATCACCACCGCTGGCCAGCTCCCCGCCGACAACCAGTCCGCCCCATTCACCATCTCCATCGATTGGAAATCCACCCCCACCTCCGTCAACTGGTTCCCCGAATCCGACGCCAATCTTTATCTCGATGACATAACCATCGTCCACAAAGAAACCCACACCCAGATCGAGTTCACCGCACGCCAACTCCGTGGCGAAACACCCGTTCCTGAAGCAATGAAAAGCGTCCTCGCATACACCGACGCCAACGGCGAGCGCAAGGCCTGCAACATCGCCATCAAAATGCGTTCCCCCGCAACCCGCCCCGCCGCGCTCCCCGCCACCTTGCCCGTCCCGTGATAAAAACTTACCGCTGATGCCCCATCAGCAAGAGCGCGATCGTCATCGCCTGCAGCACCATCGCCAGCGTCAGCACCGCCTGCGCCTCCGGCAAATCGTTCCGGCTCAGATAAGCATAAAACAGCGCGGCCAACACGATTACCTGAACAATCCCCGCCAGCAGCTTCGTCACCGAAAACTCCGACCCCGCGTGTTCCTTGTGATGCCGCAACTCCGAAAGAATCTGGTCCCCCAGCTTCTCCAGCGTCAGCGGCGTCTGCGCCGCTGGCTTCGTCTTGATTTCAGGATCATCCACCGTGTCATCCCGATGCGTTCGCACAATCTCCGCAGCCTCCGCCAGACTCGCCACCACAAAATCAGCCTTCACCCCGTTCCCTCCCACCGAAGCCGGCGAAGGCGAAAGCGAAGCATCTCTAAACAGAATCGTCCTGCACCCCGCCGCCTTCCCCGCCTCCACATCCCGCGGCGCATCCCCAATCATCCAACTCCGCGTCAAATCAATCCCCATCGCCTTCGCGGCCTCATGAAACATCCCCGGCCGAGGCTTTCGCAGGTCGCTCTCCAACCGATACTTCTCCACCGACCCCTGCGGATGAAACGGACAATACTCATGTCGATCAATCACCGCCCCCGAATTGCCATGCCCAAGCAACTCATCCACCCGCCGGTTCACCGCGCGCACCGCCTCCTCATCAAACATCCCGCGCGCCACCCCGCTCTGGTTCGAACAAACCACCGTGGCAAATCCCAGCCTCTTGATGGCCGCAACCGCCTGTGCGGCCCCATCCACCAGAACCACCTGGGAAGGATCTCCAAGATAACCATCGCTGACAATAAGCGTGTTGTCGCGGTCGAAAAAAACGGCCGGCTCGTTCATACTTTAAATATTCCTGCCAATCCAAAAGCGTGGCCCACGTATTCCGCTGCAAGGTAACGCAAAACCGCCAAAAACGACAGCATTCAGCTTATACATCACCGCTCCATATTATAATTAGTTCGCATGCTAACCATTTCCACTGCCTGCGGTCTTACTCTCAGTGTACGAAAGAAATTTGAACTCTAACCCTACGAGGTGCCTTATGTTGCGTCTCAAATCCATCGCCGCTCTTGCTCTGACCGCCGGCCTGTCCTTGGCCGCCCCAACCTTCGCAAGCGCGGCCAACGTCCGAACCGAAACCCACAAGGATGTCCGAACCGAAACCCGCGAAGTGCGCGGCAATGACCGCCGCGACGACCACTTCGACAACACCCGCATCCAGCGCGATATCCGAGTCGAGCGCGACGTCCGTGTCAATCACGACATCCACGTAGATCGCGACATCCGCGTGAACCGCGACTGGCACGACCGCGACTGGCACAGCGACCGCATCCACATCGGCATCGGGCCGGTCTACGCGCCGCCGACCGTCTACGTTCCCGAGCCCGTGTATGTCCCCGCGCCGGTCTACGTTGAGCCCAACACCGACATCACCGTCGGCCTCAACACCATCCCGGCCTTCGTGCTCAACACCGTCAGCGCCCAGAACCTCGGCGCAGTCGAAAACGCCCGCTTCGTCCGTCAGGACGGCCTCGAGTTCTACCGCTTCCTCCTGACCAGCCGCAACGGCAACTTCGACGTCCATGTCGCAATGGACGGACGCCTGCTCAGCACAGTCGCGTGCTAAGCGACGAAGTACGAAATGTGAACGAGTGTCTTCCCAGCGTGCCTCAAGGCTTCCACCATTCACCGGCGGCCTTGAGGCATTTTTAGTTTCTATTGGAGACTACCGCTTGGTCTGCTCAAAGCTGATGCTGCGTTCAAACACTTCCGCAAACAACCCCATTTTCCGCCGCGCCCCCCAGATATCCAGTTCCGCATCTCCCTTCCCCTCAATCCGCACGTCCACCCCGCTCCGCAGCACCCGGCATTTCATCTCCGTGATCACCCGGCAATGGCTCCGATCCAGTCCATCCGCCAGCCGCAACAGTGCCGCCCCCACCCGCACGACCTGTCGCGCCTCATTCGACAACATAGCAAACGACTCATGCTTGATCGTCGGATCCGACTTGCGGTGATATCGCGCGATATTCGCAATCACCTGCGTCTCTTCCTCAGTAAATCCCTTCAAATCCCCGTTGAGCACAAGATACATGCTGTGCTTGTGGTGCTTGTTCCCCGCAATATGCCAGCCAATGTCATGCAACATCGCCCCATACTCAATCAGCTCCCGCGCCTTCGCGTCGAGGTTGTGTATCCCCTTGAGCTGATCGAACAGCTGCAGCGCCAGCTTCGCCACATGTTCCGCATGCAGTTGATGCCAGTCGCACCGCCGCGCCAGATCCAGCACACTCCGCCGCCGCGGGTCCGGCACCTGCCGCCGGATCACATGCTCCGGCAGATGCTTCTCCAGATAATCCGCGAGAATCCCCTCGCGCAGCGCCGAGTTGGTGATATGAATTTCCTTCAGATCGATCCGCTCCATCAGCTCCGCCACCAAAAGCGCCCCCGCGATAATCTGATCCTGCCGCTGGCTATCCAGCCCCTTCATCCTCGCCCGATCCTTCGTCCGGCTCTCCAGCAATTGCGCCACCACCCGCTTCAGCCGTGCCCGCACAATCACCCCACAAAATCCATCCTCACTCTTCGTCGAAACCCCACCCGACATCGCCGCCAGGTTTTCCAGCGTCCCGCTCGTCCCAATCGCCTTTACAGGCTTGAGCGCCACAATCTGCGCACAAAGCGGCCCAAGCTCCAGCGCATAATGCGCCAGCAGGTTCTTGATCTCCTTCGCATCCACCGGATCCGACTTGATGTACTTCGCCGTCATCCGCGCCGCCCCCAGTTTCCGGCTCTCCAGCAAAACCGCCCGGCTATCATCCGCCACCACAAACTCAGTACTCCCGCCGCCAATATCCGTAATAAAATGCGGCCCGCCCGCCAGTTCCACCCGCTCCCGCACCCCTAGATAAATCAGCCGCGCCTCCTCCCGCGCACTCACCACCCGGATATTAATCCCCAGCTCACTCCGCGCCCGCTCAATAAAATCCCCGCCGTTCTCCGCCTCGCGCACCGCGCTGG
>JBBRHH010000087.1:0-14639 GCA_038222915.1 Tepidisphaerales bacterium | reverse complement strand
GGCCGCCCCAACCGCCAGCTTGATGGCGGCCAGCTTTTTGGGCTGGAGGGGACGAAGGTGCGGGTTGTCTTCGAATCGTCGATGCCGCTCACCAAGGGGGCCATCACGTTCGACGGCAAGCCGCCCGAAGATCTGCAGTTGACCTCTCCAACCAGCTTTGAAAAGTCGATGATTCTGACCGCCGACGCGGCCTACACGGTGTCGCTGTTCGAGAAGAATGGCTTTCGTGAGGCCAAGCCTGAGCGCTACGAAATTCGCGTAACGCCGTATAACCCGCCTGAGGTTGAGCTGCTTTCTCCGGCGCAGAATCTGACCTGCACTCCGCAGGCGGCGCTGCCCGTGGCGCTTCGCGCCAGCGATGCCTTCAGGCTCAAGACGGTTGAGTTCTTTACTCAGTTGGGTGACGCCGCCCCCGCATTGCTGTCTGACCGCGTCACCGGCCCGCTGAATCCCAAGGGCAAGATGCTGGAGGCACGCTTCACCTGGGACCTTCGCAAGATGACGCTGCCCCCAAGCGGCGTGCTCCAGTATTTTGTCCGCGTCACCGACGTCAATCCCACCGGCCGGGGCGTTACCGAAACGCCCAAATTTCAGATCAAGCTGGTCAAACCCAGCGAATTTCACTTTGACACTTTCGAGAAAGCCAAGCAGATCGAGGCGGAGGCGCGCCTGGCCTGGGAAAATCAATTCGCTGCCTGGAAGCTCGCCGCGGACTTCGCTCAGAAGGGGAGTGCGAAGGAAGACGATCCCGTCTGGCAGGAGTTGAAGGACAAGCAGGAGGCCGCAATTCGTGCTGCCACCGCCATGGAGGCCGGGCTGCACGAGCTTGTTCAGAGTTATGAACAGAACGATATGGCCCGCGACTTCATGGCCGGCCGTCTCAATGTCATCACCGAGCTGCTTCGCCGCGTGAGCGGCAAGGAACATCCCGCCATTGTACAGGCCCTCGATCAGGCGCGCCCGCGGACGGATTCCGACGCCCTGCGCCTGAAGGAACTGCGCACCGCCGCGCTCGCCAAATGCGGCGACAACCAGAAGCTCGCGGTGCTCTGCCTCGAGCGGCTGCTCAAGCGTCTTTTCGACTGGCGCGATCTGCAGACTACGCTAATCCGCACCACTCTCCTTCACGAGGAGCAGGGCGAGGTGCTCGTGCTGACTGAGCAGATTGCTCCCAAGACCATCGGCTGGGAAATGGAGGATCTTTCCAACGACGTGCAGGATAAATTGCTGACCCTGGGCAAGCGCCAGCGCACGCTTTTTGATGTCGAAGGTGAGCTGGAAAAGGAACTGGAATTCCAGGTCTATCGCGCCGAGTTGCAGAAGCGTCGCACGATCATCGATCCGCTGCGGGCCGCCTATCGCGGCCTACGCGACACGCGCGTCAACGACAACCTCAAACTTGCGGCCGGCAAAATCGAAAACAATCAATCGTTCCAGATCATCCAGAACCAGAAGTCCGCCCTGAATGTTCTCAGCATCGTCCGGGGCGGCCTCATCCAGGCCGGTCAGAAAGTCGATCCCGAGGAGCAGATCACTGCCGCGATGACACCCAGCGACATCATTGAGGTCCAACCCAAGCCCAAGACCGACGGCGTCGCCACCACCAGCCCCGCCACCACCGAGCCGGCCGAAAGCGCCACCGTCAGCAGCGAAGATCTGCTCGGCAATCTGTCGCTCGGTGCTGATCCACTCACTGCTGCCATCAACGCCGCGTGGGAGGCCAATGATGCGGCGCTCGCCCGGATCCGTTACCTCGCGCAAAACAGTGCCGAAACCGAAATGCCGCGTTATGTGCGGCTCAAACAGGGAATCTTGCTTGGCAAACAAGCCGCCGGATTGCACGCGGTCGACCAGGCGCTCGAAGCGGCGCAGAAGTCCAATGCCGTTCCGGTCAAGGAGATTCTCGACGGAGTAAAGATCGAGCTGACCCAGGCCAAGACGCTGATCGATGCAAGGCAGCTCTCGCCCCTGACGCAACAGATCCAGGCCGACGCCCTGGAATCGCTCGATGACATCCGACGACGATTCATTCCGTTGCAGAAGGCCGTGAAAGAGGCGGCCGACGAAAACCAGCGGCAGGGCGGCGCGGATGCGTTCAACCTCAAATATCTGATCCGCGGAAAAGATCTCGACCAGGCCGTCACGATTCTCGACGATCTGAACCAGTTCCAGCTTCTTGAACGCGATGTCGTTAGGAAGCTGGACCGCTTCACCAAACTCCCCGGCAAGGAACCCTTGGAACAATCCACGGAAAAGGCCAATCGCGCACGGGCGTCCGCCGCACAGCGGCACGCTTCGACGCTGATGAACGGCCTTGGTCCAAAGCTCGCCACCTTCTCCGGAGCAATCGCCGCGAAGCTGGGTGAGACGGGCGCGAGCGCGCTTGCCGCGCTGAAACTCACTACGGCCGCCGACGAAATCGACGCCGCAACCCGCGACGCTGCCCTTCACACGTCGCTCAACGAGGCCGCCGAGTCGGCCGCCCAGGTTCTCCGGAGCCTGAAGGATCTCCTTGGCGAGCGGGAAAAAGCCATGGTCGCGACAACCGCTCCCACGACGCAGCCCAAAACACTCACGCTGGAAGAATGGCAGAAGCTGCGCACCCCAGAAGCCCTCCGCGCCCAGCTTCAGGCCGACAAGAAGCTGCCGCCCGAAGTCCGCGAGATCATGCTCCGTTCTCTGGGCAAGGAGTTTCCTCCGAAGTACCGTGATCTGCTCGCCGCCTATTACGCTTCGTTCCTCGCGGAGGACAAGAAAGAATGAACCTCTTCACCGCCATCGCCCGGACACGTTTGAGATCCGCAGTCACAGCGGGTTGCTGGGCCCTCCTCTGCCTGCTCTTCTCCATCCCCAGTGCCTTCGGCGAGGAGATTTGGCTTCACGACAACACGCGAACCTGGGGCCTCGTCCAGCGCGTCACCGCCGACGGCAAGCTCGCCGTTCTGCTGACCAATGGTCAGGAATCCGAGATAGCGCTCGAAGACATCATCTCCATTCGCTTCCTGGGCCGCGATCCGCTGCTCGTTCAGGCCGGCACACAGGAGTTTCGTTTCGTGAACGGCGGCCGGCTCCGCGGCCAGGTTCTTGGCAACCAGGGCGATCTCCTCAAGGTTCAGACCGCCATCGCCGGGCCACAGGACCTGGACGTGGGTCATCTGAAAGGATTCATCGCACTCCCGCTCTCCGGCTTCACTGGGCGCAAGGCCGAGGAACTGGTGGAAAGTGATCGTGGCGAGCGCAGCGCGTCCGAAGACACTGTTCTCGACCGGCAGGGTGGCGTCTACCCCGGCGTTGTCCGGGGCCTCAAACCAACCGAACTGTTGTTCGACGTTGACGCGCTACTTCAGGTCAAATCGTTTCCGCTCCACTATGTGAAGGGCATCCGCCTCGCCGATGCCGGCCGCGATCCCAAAGCGCCATGGACCGGCGAGGTGCAGGTCTTCCTCGCTGCCCGCGATGGCAGTGTTGTTCAGGGCAAGCTTTCCGCAATCCATCTCCGAAAATGGGAAATTCGACCGGCATGGAAGCCCGATTCGCCCATCGAAGTCGACCTCAACGAAATCGCCCTCCTGCAAACGCTCGGCGGCCGGGTGCAATACCTCTCTCAATTGACGCCCTCCGAATCAACCGAGCGCACCGTCCTCGCCCCGCCACAACCGTTTCAAATGGACCGCACCTGCCAGGGCACCGCTCTCTCCATTGCTGGCCGTCGTTATCCATGGGGCGTCGGCGTTCACGCCGATTCGCAGCTCACCTTCGACTTGAACGCCCATTACCAGGAATTCCGTTCCGCCATTGGCCTCGACAGCAGTGCGCCCGAAGGCGGCGCGGTTCAGTTTGCGGTTATCGGCGATGGCAAGCAGTTGTACGAAAGCCCGGTCATTAAGGCCGCGGACACAACAGCCCGCGAAATCGTAGTTCCCATCGCCGGTGTGAAGCGCCTGACACTGAAGGTGACCCACGCAGGCAACGGTGATCTGGGCGATGTTGCCGACTGGGGCTCGGCGCGCGTAGTTCGCGGACAAAAGGCAGCAGAATAGGGAAGGCATCCATGCAAAATTGCCGGCACATCCTCAAGTTTGTCCTCCTGCTGCTGTGCGTGACTGCTCTCACCGGCTGCCTGCAATTGGAGATCCGCTTCTCTGTCGGCGAGGACGGCACCGCCACCATGACCGAGCGTGTCCGTTTCTCCCGCCAGCTCATCGACCTCGCCGGCGATCGCAAGGAGGAACTGCTCAAGCTGCTCAGCAAGGATGCTGCGACCGATCGTATGAAGCGCATGGGCGAAGGCGTCACGCTGGTCAGCCATGAATTGCACGATGCCGAGGGGGGTTCGAAGGAAGCGGTCGTCGTCTACAAGGTGGCCGACGTAAACAAATTCCAATACGTCTCGCCCTGGTTTGCTTATCCCGACTTCGCCGGGAACAGCATGGTTAAGTTCAAGTTGGAGCCGCTCTACAAGAGCCGCGCTTACGCTGGCGGCAAGGCCGGCGAAATGTGTATCTCCCTTGAGCAACTGAAGAAGCCGGTTGAGGAGGCCCATCTACCCGAAGGCGTTGCGCCACCGCCCGGACCGGCCCCGCTCGACAACCAGATCTATCGGGATTTGGCGCCGCTCTTCCGTGACATGCTCAAGGATGTCCAGATTCGATTCACCATCGAGTCCTACGCACCGATCTCGTCCGGCCTAACCCTCCGCAACCGTCGCGCCAGGCCCAGCTCAATCGACCTGATCAACTTCACCGACAAAGACATGGACCAGACCGGCGGCGCGATGCTCGCCAACGAGGAAGTGATGCTCGACCTCGCGCGATGGCAGTTCAGTTCAGCCACGATCGCCGCGCAGACAAAGGACGCGGAAAACAACCAGACCCTGCCGGTTTTCGTGCCGCGCGGCTCAAGACATATGTGGTTTACCGGCAACACCAGCATCAGCTTCAAACCATCTCGACAGCTCTATGACAAATTCTTCGTCGGCAAGATGCTCGACTTCAGCGAGTGGCAGGCCGCCCCGCCAGAGAAGCACGTGCCGGCGAAATGGGAAGAGATCGGGTTTGAGAAGAAACAGTGATTGGAGCGTTTGTGCCCGCTGATATGACCATCCAGGAATTCCGCGAAACCTTCCAGCGCGCCCGGCAGGAGATTGCCGCCGTCGTGGTCGGGCAGGAACGCGCCGTCGAGCACCTCCTCGCGGCGGTCTTTGCCGGCGGTCATATTCTTCTCAGCGGCATGCCGGGGCTGGGGCGCACGCTCCTCGTCAAGACGCTGGCGCAGGTGCTGGGGCTGGAATATCAACGCATTCAATTCACGCCCGATCTGCTCCCCACCGACATCGTCGGAGCAGAAGTTCTCGAACATAACGCCGCCACCGGCGAGCGCCATTTCCGCTTCTTCAAGGGACCGGTCTTCGCGAACCTGCTGCTCGCCGACGAAATCAACCGCAGCCCCACCCGCACCCAGAATACGCTGCTTGAAGTCATGCAGGAGCGACAGGTCACCGTTGCCGGCCGAACCCACCCGCTTCCGAACCCATTTGTGCTGGTCGCAACTCAGAACACGCTGGACACCGAGGGCGTGTTCCATCTTGGCGAGGCACAGGTCGATCGGTTCATGATGATGATCGAACAGACCTATCCGAGCGGCGATGACGAGAAACGCATCCTGGCACAGACCACCTGCCAGGAGCAGGCCGCGCCCCAATGTGTTGCCGATCCGCCCACCGTGGTTGCCATGCAACGGTTGGCGCGCGAAGTTCCGGTGGTCCCTTCCGTGCGCGATTTCGCGCTCGCCATTGTCCGCGCCAGCCGTCCCGGCGAGCCTGATGCAGCGCCAGCGGTCAGTAAATCCATTCGCCTGGGCGCATCGCCGCGGGCCGCCCAGTCGATGCTCCTCGCCGGCAAAGTTCTCGCGCTCGCGCGTGGCCGTCAGCACGTCAGCCGGCAGGACATCATCGAGGTGGCCGAGCCAGTTCTTGCCCATCGCATCCAGATCGATTTCCGCGCCGCCGCCGACGGCGCTGGTGCACACCAGATCGTCGCCGCGCTTATCGCCCATGCCCAGGGCCGATCCGTGCCGGCCACGTCACGCTGGACCCGTGAATTACTCGAACTGGGCGCCTATCAGACATCCGCAAAGGAGCAGTAGTTCAATGACCAGCTATCAGGACACACTCAACGTCTTCACCAACCCCCAGCCGTGGAGCGATGCCGACATGGAGCGCATCACCCATCTCAAGGATGCCCACGATCGGCTCATGGGAGAAGTGCGAAAGATCGTGGTCGGCATGGACAAGGTCGTACGCCTCACCCTCATCGGCCTCTTCGGCCAGGGTCATTGCCTCCTCATGGGCGTGCCGGGACTCGGCAAAACACTCCTCGTCCGCACTCTCGCCGGCAGCCTGTCGCTCAAGTTTCGCCGCGTGCAGTTCACTCCCGATCTCATGCCCTCCGATATCACCGGCTCGGAAGTGATCCAGGAGGACAAGGCAACTGGCGAGCGCACCTTCCGATTCCTCGAAGGACCGCTCTTCACCAACTTCCTCCTCGCCGACGAAATCAACCGCACGCCGCCCAAAACACAGGCCGCTTTGCTTGAGTCGATGCAGGAACGGCAGGTTACGGTCGGCGGCGTCCGGCGCGATCTGCAAGCGCCGTTTTTCGTACTCGCGACCCAGAATCCCATCGAGCAGGAAGGCACCTACCCACTTCCCGAGGCGCAGCTCGATCGATTCATGTTTCAGATCAACGTCGGCTATCCGACGGAGGCCGAGGAGAAGCACATTCTCGCCCTTACCACCTCCGGCTATCAGCCCGACATCAAAGCAGTCCTGCAACAGGACGAGATCCTCGCCCTCCAGCAACTCGTGCGAAAAGTGCGCATCAACGAGAAGGTGGTCGACTTCATCCTGCGGCTGGTTCGTTCAACCCGCAGTTCCGAAGCAGGCGTTCCGGACTTCATCAAGAAGTGGGTCACGTACGGAGCCAGCCCGCGAGCCAGTCAGAACCTCGTCGTTGGTGCAAAGGCGGCTGCCGTTCTGGACGGTCGCAATGAAGTGACCGTTGAGGACGTCGCCGGGGTGGCCCAGGCGGTTCTCGGCCACCGCATTCTCCGCAACTTCGCCGCCGAGGCCGAAGGCGTTGATTCGCACCAGATCGTCGAACAGTTACTCAAGGTCGTCGCATAAGGGCCCCGGCATGACCGACTTCTTTGATCCGCACATCATCGGCCGCGTCAAGGGACTCTCGCTTCGCAGCCAGCGTCTGGTGGAAAGTCTCATGGCCGGCATGCACAAGAGCCGCCTGCGCGGCATCAGCACCGAATTCGCGCAGCACCGCCAGTACGCGGTCGGCGACGACACGCGCCGCCTCGACTGGAAAGTTTTCGCCAGGACCAACCGCCTTTATCTCAAGGAGTACGAGGCCGAAACCAACATGCCCGTGCGATTTCTGCTCGACACCAGCCAGTCGATGTTCTTCAAGAGCGACAAAGCCGCCATGACCAAATTTGATTACGCCGCGACGGTGGTCGCGACGCTCTCCTATCTGCTGATGCAGCAGAAGGACACGTTTGGCCTCGCACTCTTCAGCCAGAAGGTGCTCGCCATGCTGCCGCCGCGCGGCTCGCGCAGCCACTTCCGCAATCTGGTCGATGCGCTCTCAGCCGCTACCGGCAAGGGTGAGACCGATCTGCCCAACGCCATTTCCAACATCGCTCCCCAGTGTAAACAGCGCGGCTTGGTCGTGATTGTCAGTGACCTTCTAAGCGATACCGAACAGCTCGCGCTCGCATTTGGCCAGCTCAGTTTTCTTGGTCAGGACGTGATCATCTTCCACGTCGAGGACCCCGCCGAACGCGATTTCCTCTTCAGCGGGCCCACCGTATTCCTCGGCCCCGAGCAGGAGGGGAAGCTCCTATGCGAGCCGCGCGATTTTCGAAACGTCTACCTCGCCGAACGGCGCAGCCACCTCGATGCCATTCACGCCGCGTGCCTGCGATTCGGCTTCAACCTCGAGGCGATGCCCACCGATGCCCGACTCGATGCCGTGCTCTCCGCTTTCCTCTCCCTACGCCAAGCCAGAAGGATGACCAGATGATCCGGCCGCTGCTTTTTCTGTCCATCTTCTGCCTCGCCCTCCCCGCCACGGCCGCGGAACCCGCTGCCGGGCTTCTCGGTCAATACTTCACCGGTCCGGCCTTTGATTCACTCAAGAAAACACGCACCGATCCGACGATCGATTTCTCTCTAGACAAATCGAAGCTTGCCGCGGGACTTGCCACCGGAAGGGAAGAATTCTCCATCCGCTGGGCCGGCCAGGTTAAGGCAGACGCCGACGAGTCGTTCACGTTCCAAGTGCTCTCCGAGGGTGGCTCTAGACTCTGGGTCGATGAAACGCTGGTCATCGACAACTGGCGTCATGACAACAAAACGGGCAGCGGAAACATCAATATGAAGGCCGGCCGCTGGGTCTCCATCCAACTGGATTTCCACGCCCGTGCCGAGCACGCCGCCATTCAACTCTCCTACAGTTCCAAGAGCGTCGCCAAAACCGTCATCCCATCAACCAACTTGCGCCCCTCTGCCGATCCGCGCGAATCCTATCCCGATCCATACGTCGGACCGCCCGATTTTCTGGAGACCTTCCAGCAGCATTTCCACGACAAACAAAAAGAGGAATACGAAAAGCAGCTCGATCTTTCGTTCGAGCCCACCTTCTACACGCTCAACGACTTGTCCGGCTATTCCAAGCCCGAGCCGCGCTCCAGCGCCCTGGTTCGTGCGGCTCTGGAAAAAGAGCAGCAGGGCGAATTTCGCGAAGCGATGGAGATTCACCAGAAGGTGATCGATCAGCGCCCCGATGATCTCTATCGCATTTCCAAGTTCGGTATCTACGTCCCCGTTTCACAATACTGTCAGCGCCGCATCCTCCGCTATCCCGCCCAGGACCTCGCCTTCTATCGCGCCAAGCACGACGCACCCGCAAAGGAAGCATACGAACAGGCCATCCGCAAGAACTCGCTCGAAGGCCTTGCCGAGATCGTCCAGAGCATGCTCGCGACGTCGTACGGCGGCCGGGCTACGCTCTCGCTCGCCGACGCAGCCCTCGATCGCGGCCATTTCCTCGAAGGCCTCGAATACTACGAAACCATTCGCGATGTCTTCCCCGACAAGGATCTCCACACGCCCGAACTGTCGTTGAAGATCGAATACTGCCACAAGATGCTCGGCGATGCCGCATCAGCAAGCGCTGCCGCCGGCGATGGCCCCAGCGCGCTCTCCGCCGAGGATCGCTCCAAGCTGCAACAACTGGTTGGTTCCGCCAAGCGCGAGAAGCCCCCGTTCCATTCACAGTTGGCCAGTTCCCCCCACGACAGTGCTGACGACTACACGCTGCGTCCTCCGACCACCGATCCGCTTGGACTGATGGAACCGGTCTGGAAGGACGAACTCCCCGGCACCCGCTACGACAGCTTCGTTTACACCCAGCCGTTGATCACCAAAAACAGCGTCATCTTCCGACACAAGAACATCGTCTATTGCCGCTCCCTGCTTACCGGCGCCCTACGCTGGAAGAACGAGATGGGTGGCCGCGTCTCCTGGCAGGAGGTTCTCACCCGCCAGTATCCTCAGGAGGACGTTCTGGTTCAGGACGGCTTCGTCTTCAGCCCGATGTACAAAATGGGGCCGACGCTTGTCGCGCTGGACGAAGTCACCGGCCAACTGAAATGGGCCTATGGCCCGATGGTCGCCTCCACCAAAGAAGAATCGCAGATGCGGTTCGAATCCGCGCCCACCGGCGGGCCGCGTGCGGTCTATGCCGGGTACGTCCTGGACGACATCGACGGCGACACCCATATCGATTCTGAATACGGCGTGATGGCCTTTGAAAGCACCACCGGGCGCGTCCTCTGGCGACGGCCCGTCTGCCGGTATCGGCCCGGACTGTTTACAGCCGGCATGGCCGTCCACATCCGCAACAAGATTCGCAGCTTCTGTTCTCCGCCGCTCTACTTTGAAGGAACGGTGTACTACTGCACAAACGCAGGCGCAGTCGTTGCCATCGACGCCATCTCCGGCCGCGTCAAATGGGCGATGCGCTATCCCTACTACGCGTACGGACCGGACATCCACGACTTCAGCCGTCAGTTTGGCGAAGGCGGCATCGACGGCCTCACCAAGCAGCGCGCCTGGACCCAGACACCCATGCTCTGGTACGGACAGCGACCACTTCTGGTCGACGACCACTTGTACGTTCTCCCCGTCGATTCGCCCCTCATGCTCTGCATTAACCGCCGCAACGGCAGTGTGGTCTGGAGCCGCGCCAAAGGCACCGGCGGCCCCACGAAAAACGGTGATCATGTCCCCGATTCCGGCTCGGGTGGCGCAGCCTACTTCCTCGGTCCCGCACGAACCGGCGAACTTGTTATGACCTACAGCGCGCAGCGGTCACGCGGACCCGCTGCTGTTCAAATGCTCGATCCCACAAATGGCAAGGTCGTCTGGGAATCCGGCGACATCGTTGCTGAGGAAACGCAGCCCGTTCTCAAGTACCGCCACGGCGACGGAAATTCACCCACTGGTCCCGCTTATTGCACCGATGCCAACAATTGGTACTGGCAGAACGATGCCCGACCGTTCCTCTCCTCCGACGGCAAGATCTGCAT
Source organism: Tepidisphaerales bacterium (assembly GCA_038222915.1). GTDB lineage: Bacteria > Planctomycetota > Phycisphaerae > Tepidisphaerales > Tepidisphaeraceae > JBBRHH01. Next base: position 3,977 of record JBBRHH010000087.1, on the reverse strand, counting down.
CAACAGCCATGTCTACCTCCCCTGGCCATACTTTGGCAACGTGAGCCACATCTCCGAGATTTCCCTTGCCGACAAGAAAGTTCTTCAGGAGCGCCGCTACATCGGCGGAGAAATTCTGGCCGTCTGTGCCAAGACCATCACCCAGGACGCGCCGGCCACCTTCAAGCGGCTCGACACCGTCCCGTTCAAGGATCCGCAACTGACCGCGGAACTCAAGATCCTGAAAGACACCGCCGCCGACACAGTGCCGGTCAATCCACAGGCGCCGTTTCTTCCCTTCTCGCGCCTTACCGCTATCCGCTACGGCACCACCTTCGAATTCCGCACGACCGCACGCGGCATTTCCATGCTTTACGACCGCGAAGCCGTCAAAAAATCACTGAACGGCCGCGAAGACCCCGAGAGCCTTTTCGCACACGCAGAGCTTGCCCTGGGCGACGGAAGCCTCGACGAGGCGGCGTCACTCATGACCAAATGCCTCTCCACTATCTCGTCGGAGGACGTGGACTTCCGGGCCGCCGTCAATCAGCAGCTCTACAAGGTTTACAAGTCGCTCGCCCAGGGCGATATCCGCGCCAATCGCACCGAACAGGAACTGTCCAACTGCCGCGCCATGAGCCGCAGTGTCAGCACGCTCGCCGAGGAAACCGAAACCCTCTTTGCCCTCGCCGAATCTTACGAGCACAAGGGCGAGTACGACGCCGCCGCGCGCATGCTGCAAAGCATCATTGGCACGTATGGGCATTACGAATACCCGATTCCGTCGGCGCTGGGTTCCGGCAAGGACAAGCTCCTGACCGCCGCCGAAGGCGTTTTCGACAAAGGAACCGCGTTTGCCAAAGACACCCTCTACGGCCCGCAGATTACCCAGGCACAGAATCTCACCCGCAAGGGGATGTCTCTGTATTTCTCATCCCTTTCCCCGCTCGACAAGGACCTCAATGTGCGCGCCGGCGATCTCGCCGTTGAGCGCCTCGCACGCCTGCAAACCACCTCGCCCGAATTTGTCACTCGATTTGGTGAACTCGCCAAGCGCCAGCTTGCCGGCAAGTCCGCCGACCAGCAGTTGCAGATGCTCTGGCAATTTCCAGGTACACCGGCCGCGCAGTCCACGCTGGACGAACTCGCGACCAAGTCGCTGAAGGACAAAGGCTCGGAAGGTCGCCGAACCCTCTGGCGTCTGGCCGACATCGCCTCCGTCTGCGCGCTCAAGCTTCCTGAAGAATGTCGCGCAACCGCACTAGCTCCGCCCGCGGCCGATCAGGTCCGCTCGCCTTCGTTCCCGGTTATTGAACACGAATATCAGTTCACGACCGATCAGGAAATCGCCTGGCTCCTCCTTCAGCGGCACGGCAACACCGCCGTCAAGCCAAACCTCCTCTTCATGGGCGGTCGCCTGAAAAAGCGCCTCGACTACTTCACCTTCCTGCTCCAGTGCGTCGACATGAACACCGGCAAAGTGCTCTGGCAGGGCACCCAGCCATCCGCCGACCGCACCACCGAAGAAATCCGCCTGCAGGGCAAAGGCAATGAGCCGGGATTCTTCGAAGCCTTCGTTGCCGGTGATGTCGTCGTTGTCCACGGCCTCTACGACGTCCTCGCCTTCGCCCTCGCCGACGGCAAGCTCCGCTGGCACTATCGCGTCCCCTTCGACTTCGAGATCCGCCACGCCACCATCAGCGGCGATATTCTCGCTCTTGCAGGCAAGGCCGAGACGCTGGCACTCTACGTAGCAACCGACGACCCGCGCGGCGACGTGATCTGGCAGGAAAAAGAGGAAGGTGACATCTACGTCCCGCCCTATTTTCTCGGGGATCGCCTCGTCTGTGTCCGAAAGCTTCCTTACGACGCCACCGTGCGCTATCGCTCGACCGGCAAACTCATCGGCCGCCTGACCCTCCCTGATTTATCCCTCAATACGCAGCATCCGCTGCTTGAAAATGGCCCCCAGCAGTTGCCCGTCGCCCAGGATGGCCGATTCCTCATCGTCACCGACAGTTGGTATTACATCATGCTCGACGTCGAGCAACTGAAAATTGTCTGGAAGCGTTTGATCGACCAGAGCGACCCCACCCGTGATCCCGCCCTTCGCTTTGCACTCAAAGGCGATTACCTCGCCGTCGTCAAGGACGACTTCGACCGCAAAGCCATCTACATGCTCTCCAGCCGCACCGGCCAGATCCTCTGGAACAACGACCCCAAAAAACCTGACCCCGCCCCGCCCCTGTACTCCATGTTCATCGACGGCGACCACCTCTTCGGCCTCGAAATCCATCCCGGCCAGGGCTTCTACCTCGCCAACCTCGACTGCAAAACCGGCAAGCCGGTGAACAAGCGCATCGAAAAGCAAGGCTACCAGGCCAAGCCCACAGCCCGCCTTCTCCCCGAACTCTTCGGCCCCTTCACAATCACCACGGTCCGGGACGGTCAGGATTTCTCCCTCAGCGCCTTCGATCTCCAGAACGGAAAAGTTGCCCAGGACCTCGCCACCAAAGGCGTAGGCGACTGGGGTGAGCACGGCCACGTTTCAGCAGTTGTACAGGACGGCACATTCGCGATTCTCAGCAAAGACAAACTAAAAATCGCCACAAGGCCCACGAAACCTTAGTCATCGCCAGTCGAATCGAACCTGACTGGTGACTTGTCCTCCTTAAGCAATTGGTCACAGGACAGACTTTGCGGCCACGTCGAAGACTGTCCTCGCATAGGCGGCCTCAACGCAAATGATGTCTTTTTTCGTCTTGATGCCGCATCCCACTTATCTTAAATTTGCACTCGCGATTTGCGGAGAGAAAAGCGTCCTCATGTCAGGTACCCATCTGGGGTGTGCACCATGATCTCGATCGACGAAGCTTATGTGGAATCGGCCGCGCCGAATTCCGATGCGGTGAAGAATGGTCGTGGACTGGTGATGAAGGGGAAGTTTCTTTCCTTCAACATTGATGCCGATGAGACGATCCTCTTTGGCCAGTGCCAGGGGTCGAGCAAAGTGCCATATGAATGCTCTTGCGATTTTGCCCGGCCGGAGCAACCTACCCATCGATGTTCATGCCCCAGCCGGCAGTTTCCCTGTAAGCACTGCGTCGGATTGATGTATGGCTATGTGCTGAAGAAAGACGCGTTCAAGGCGGCCGATATTCCGGCCCATCTTGCCGAAAAGCGCGACAATCTGGCGACGCGCGTCGAGAAGAAAAAGGAAGACGCCGACAAACCCAGGATGGTCAACAAAGTGGCTCTCTCCAAGAAAATCCAGGCGCAATTGGATGGCCTGGACCTGCTTGAAAAACTCACACTCGACGTGACGCGCATTGGCATTGGGAATATGAACGCCAAGACCGCCGGGGAGATGGAGGAGAAGGCCAAGCAACTGGGCAATGCCTTTCTTCCCGGAGCGCAGGCCGCTTTACATCGCTACTCGAAACTGTTCGGCCGCGACGACGGCGCGATCGACCCGAAGGCCACGGCGAGCCGTTGCGAAGCGGTTTTCAGCGAGGCATTGGATCAACTGAGCCGGCTGCACTCGATCGTCAAGCAGGGGCGGGCTTATCTGCAGCGGCGGTTGGAAGATCCGGAACTGAAGCCTGAAGTCGAAACCTCCATCGCCGCCTGGCTTGGCCATGCCTGGCAATTGGCCGAGCTCAAGGCCGCCGGAATGGTGCAGACGGAAGTCGAACTGATGCAACTGGCCTTCAACTCGCACGATGACATCGCCCGTCAGGAATACGTCGACACCGGCGTCTGGATGAACATGAGCACCGGCCGCATTCAGATAACGCAGAACTTCCGTCCGTATAAGGCCGTGAAGTACATCAAGAGCGATGACAGCTTCTTTCAGGTCGCGCAGGTCAACGAATTGTGCGTTTATCCGGGCGATGTCAATCCGCGCATCCGCTGGGAAGGGATGGTTTCGCGGCCGGTGGCGCCGGCCGACCTGCAGCGCGTTCGTGATCACGCGCGGCCTGACTTCGCCGCGGTAG
>JBBRHH010000086.1:0-14700 GCA_038222915.1 Tepidisphaerales bacterium | reverse complement strand
GCGTCGTCGTAGCGGCCAATGCGTTCGAGGAGTGTGGCGGCGGTGAGATGAAGATTGGACTGGTCCATGGGATTGAGGCCGCCACGGACGAGCATGCCATTGACGAGTGCGAGGGCGCGTTCCTGTTCGCCGTGCCTGGGGGCCATGCGGCCGAAGAGGACGCCGATGGAGGGCGGAACGGTTTGGAGCGTTACGATGCGTTGAACGAGTTGCCAAGCCCCGTCGACATCGCCGGCGGCCTCGAGGGTCAGGGCGCGGGAGGCGAGGATGCCGGTATTGTTTGGAGCGAGCTCGATGGATTTGAGACTGGATTGGAGGGCTTTATCGACCATGCCCTTCATCAGGTACCATTCGGTGAGGGTGGCGCGGGCGGGTGCGAGTTCGGGGTCGAGCTTGACGGCGGTGTGAAGATGCTCGCCGGCGGCGTCGAGGTCACCGAGCGCGCCGGCACAGAAGCCAAGACGCCAGTGATATTGGGCATTGTTGGGCTGGAGACGATTGGCGGCGGCGTAGCGGCGCTGGGCTGCATCGAATTGGCCGGTCTGGTAGAGTGCGTCGCCGGCAGCGGACTCACGTTCGGCGAGATCGGGCGGGGCGATGTAGCGGGCGGCGGGGGCGGAGGGCCCAATGACCATGAAGCCCTGATTGGTGGAGCTGGTTGTCTGGGTCGCCCATTGCATGCGGGCAACTTTACGCTGCAAAAATCGCTAAAAATACTGGGGGAAACGCGTGTTCTTTTGTTGCGAAATGCGCACTCGAATATCGGTAGATTCGCGGATAAATGCGTGGGAAATAATGAGGGCGATGCGAGGTATTTTAACCGGCGATCCGGAGCGTGGATATATTCTCCGCAACAGATGTGAAGAGAGGTGCTTGCGCGGCGGTTGCGGTGAGCGGGATGGCGTCGGACCAGACCACTTCGTTGAACATCGTGGTGGAGAGGTCGACGTGTTCGAAGACGGTGTGTTGGTTGATACGGGCGGCGGTGAAGTCGGTGGCGGCGAGGATTGAGTCGTTGAAGTTTACGCCGCAGAGCCGAAGGCCGGAGAATTTAGCGCTGGTGCAATCGGCGCCCTGGAAATCAGCCCACATGACATTGGTGCCGTAGAAGCGGTCGCGCTGACTTTTGCGGAAGTCGGCGCGGGTGAGATTGGCCTGGGTGAAAACGGCGGATTCGGCGTAGACGCCGCGGAGAATGGCGTCGGTGAGATCGGCGTGGGAGAGGTCGCTTTCGGCGAGGTTGGCGTCAGTGAGATCGCAGCCGCGGAGATTTGCGCCGGCGAGATCAGCGAAGGCGAGGTTGAGGCCGTTGAGGTCGAGGCCGCTTAGGTCGAATCCTGCCAATCGCAGGAGGAAATGGGGTTTGCGGCAGGGTATGGATGCGACAGAGGCGATCATCAGGATGAGGTCTTTGCGGGTGATTTCGGCCATTTTACAACTCCGATGCGTGAATTCGACGTGACGCATTTGGTCGCATTTCTGCGGCATTATCTTAACAGTCGACATTGGGGCAGCCCGTTTTGCAGTTTTTCTAGGGATTTTTTCGGACTCAGGGGTCAGAAGTCCACCTAATGGGCGCTCACATGGCTTAGGGAATTCTCATTTTTGGGATTCTGCGGGGGCTGGAAGAATGAGGGCGTCCTTGAGGCCGCTGCCGGTGTATCTGATGGGGGCTTTTTCACTGAAACTGTTGTTGCGCAGCAAGATGGCGGTGGCGGGGGCGTCGATTTTAATAGTGCTGGAGGGGTGGTGGAGGGTGCAAGCTTCGATGATGCCGTCGACGATGTTGCCATTCATGTAGAGGTAGCCGCTGTTATCGGCGGAAATATTTTGCCGGCGGTGGATGGCGAAGCGGGTTAGGGGGCCGGTGTAGCGGCCGTCTTTTCGGCCGTCGCCGTTTGAGCCGACGCCGGTGAGGCCTTCGTTGATGTTGTTGTCGAAATACTGGACGTACCAGGAGGGTTCGAAGAATTCGGCGGTGCGGACGCCGTAATTCATGACGTTGGCGGTGCGGTAGATGTCGTTGTTGGCGTAGACGACGTCGATGGAGGTGCCGTAGCCGGCGTTGACCCAGTTGGCGTCTTCGAAGCGATTGGCGATGACGAGGACGCGGCCATTGAACGGGACGATGGAGAGGGTGGAGGTGGCGTCGGGGAGAGTGTCGAAGGGGCGGTCGACTTCCCAGTTGCGGCCTTCGTGGGAGGTGACATCGCGCCATTGACCTGCCCCTTTGCCCGCGAGGATGCAGACGGCGGAGTGGTTCCAGAGGTCGCTTTTTTCTACGGCCCATTTGGGGAAGGTGGGGTCATCGGCGAGGGTAATCTTGGTGGCCTGTGCTTCGGCCTTGCCGATGTAGGCGCCGGTTCCGGCGTCGAAGGTGAAGGAGTAGTCGGACTGCTGGGCGTAGAGGGCTTCGTGGCGGTTGTGGGCGTAGTAAATATTTCGGCCGACGCCGGCGATGTTTTGATAGGCGGTGGGGTCCATGCTGACCATCTGGTTGTCTTCGATGATGACGTTGCGGGCGCTGCCCATGGGGGTGTTGACCTTGTTGGACATGATGCGGTTTTTGGAAAGGAGGCAGTATGGGCCGGGGACGACGGCTTCGCCTTTGGCGAGGATGTCGCAGTCGGTGAGCTGGCCATTGCGTCCCATGCGGACGACGGTGCCGTTGCCGCGGCCCTGCTGGAGCCAGTAGTGGTCGATGCGGGTGCGGACGTGGTTCATGCGGAGGCGCTTGTCGGCGACGATACCCTGCTGATATTCGAGGGGGAGATAGAGGCTCATGTTTTCGAGGCTGAAGTCTGCGCCGTAGATGAGTGTCTGGGGCGGCTTGGGTTCTTCGATTTTGGCGCGGCCCTGGTCGCCGCCGCCGTCGAGGTTGAAGTGGCCGGCCCCCCACCAGAGGGTGACGACGCCTTCGCCTTCGCCTTTGAGGACGGTGTGGTCGGGGACAACGATGGGAGCCTTCATGGTATATCGGCCGGCGGGAAAGAAGACGGTGCCGCCATTGTTGTCTTTGGCCTTCTTAATCGCGGCGAGGATCGACTCGGTGCAATCGACGGGCTGGTTGTATTTGATGAGGGAGTCGTGCATCTTTTTGGCGGCGTCGGGGCCTGCGGTTTCGAGGACGCTGAAGATTTCGGGCGGGATTGTTGGGGCGGGTTTGATTTGGATTGTGCCAGCGATGCGCCAGGCGGCGTCACCGCCGAGGCCGTTGTGGATGCGGGCGGTGTATTGGCCGGGCTTCGTGTCGGGGGAGAGTTGGAAGCGGAGGGCGTAGCAGTCGGCGGATTTGGGTTGAAGGAGGATCGGTTCCCCCTGCTCGGGTTCGAGGCGGAGGATGGAGTGCTGGCCGAAGTTGAGGGATTTGCCCATGACGGCGAGCCAGCCGCCGGGCGTGGCGGATTCGCCTTCGTCGCCCTGAAGCCACCAGGGGTCCGGGCGGTTGATGAGGACGGCCTCGGTTTCGGCATCATTTGAATTGACGCGGCAGGCGTAGACGCCCATTTTCCAGTCGGCGGGGACAGCGAATTTTAAGGATTGGTCAGTGGATTGGAGGGTGGGGATTTTGGTCCATTGCGCAACTTTGAGTGCGGCCGGAGTAGTGGGATTGGGGTCGTCGAGGCGGGAGAGTTCGACGGTGGTGTTGGGGGCGGCGAGATCGCTGCCGGCGAGCATGATGGTTTCGTTGGGGCGGACGGGGTCGGAGGCCCAGAAGATTTTTGGGGCGGATTGGGTGGTGGATGTGAGCGCCAAGAGGGTGAGGAGAGGGAGGTGGCAACGAGAGAGTGGGTGGATGGGCATGGTGTTCCTTTTTCGGGTTGAGGTTGCGGTCGGGAACGTAGCGGGAAATGGGGTGAGGGGGAAGCTCAGATTGCCTCGATCTCTGTGAACCTGGGACGGGACGACGTTCACGCGAAGAATGTCAGGTTTTTCATCGGTTAACGTCCCCAAATTGCGATGTGGCAGATCAGATAACCGGCGCTGGCGATGAAGGTGGTGAGGCTTAGGATTTTTCCGAGGACCGCGGCGGCGGAGAGGTGGTAGATGTTGCCCCAGAAGTAGTGGCAGTGGAGGAAGATGGCGAGGCTGAGGGCGGCGAGGCCTAGGGCTTTGGCGGTTGGGCCGGTGACTTCCATCTGACCATATTGCTGGCCGTAGTTGCCGTAGAAGATGCCGTGGTTGGTGAGGAGGATGTTGATGGCGTAGATGAGGATGGCGACTGGGGCCGCTATTCCCACCAGCCATTTTGAGATGGGGCCCTGGGGCGGGATGTCTACGTCGTCGTCTGGGTTGTTGTCAGGGCCGAAGTACATTGGTCGCGATTATCGACGAGGGGATTGGACGCGGCGATTATTATTGGAGGGAATTTGTTGAGGGGGCTTTTGGGAGTTTGTGGTCGGCTTTCCAATCGCTAACCCACTTCAATCATTTCCATTTCCCTTCCAACCCGTAGACTCTTGCTTTAACACACAACTTCACGGAGGCCCGATGCAGCAGCCCCATCAACCATGTGCCCAGTTCCAACGCCGCGACTTCCTTCGCGGCATCGCCGCCACCACGGCGGCCGGCTTCCTCCTCCCGCACCTCGCCCGCGCCGAGTTCCATGTCCACGACACTTACCTGCGCGTCACCTCCCAACCCTCCCTCGATCTCGTAAAATTCCCCGAAAAAACCGACCTTATCCTCCTCTCCGACCGCCCGCCCAATCTCGAAACCCCGCTCAAATACTTCCACGAAGACCTCACCCCCAACGACGCCTTCTTCGTCCGCTGGCACCTCAGCGGCGTCCCCACCACGGTCGACACCGCCACCTTCCGCCTCGCACTCCGAGGCCACGTCGATCAGCCCCTCAGCCTCTCCGTCGATAACCTGAAAAAGGACTTCGAAAAATTCTCCCTCATCGCCGTCAACCAATGCTCCGGCAACTCGCGCAGCCTTTTCCAGCCCCGCGTCCTCGGCGGCCAATGGGGCAACGGCGCAATCGGCAACGCCCGCTGGACGGGCGTCCGACTCCGCGACCTCCTCGCCAAGGCTAAACCCAAATCCGGCGCACTCGAAATCAGCTTCCAGGGTCTCGACACTCCTCCCGTTCCCGCCATCCAGCCCTTCGCCAAATCCCTCTCCTTCGACCACGCCAACGACGGCGAAGTCATGGTCGCCTACGAAATGAATGGCCAGCCCCTCCCGATGCTCAACGGCTTCCCTCTCCGCCTCATCGTCCCCGGCTGGTTCGGAACCTACTGGATCAAATCGCTCACCGACATCAACGTCCTCTCCGAAAAGTTCGTCAGCTTCTGGATGGACAAGGCCTATCGCGTCCCCGCCAATCCCGATTGCAATGAATCGCCCAAAGAGCTCGCCAAGGAAACCATCCCCATCAATCGCATGACCGTCCGCTCGCTCTTCGTCCGCCCTGACCCCGCCGACCAGATCCAATCCGGCAAACCCTTCGAAGTCGAAGGCCTCGCCCTGGACTCGGGCAAAGGCATCAAAAAAGTCGAAGTCTCCACCGACGCCGGCCAAACCTGGTCCGAAGCAAAACTGGACCCGGAGCTCGGCAAATACTCCTGGCGGCGCTGGCGCTACTCCTGGAACCCCGCCGCCGGCCAATTCAAGCTGATGTCCCGCGCCACCAACGCCGCCGGCGAAACCCAGACTACCGCCCAATGGAATCGCAGCGGCTACGCCCGCAACGTTATCGAGTCCATCACCGTCGAAGTCCGCTGAGCTACAAGTAGATCAAAAAGAGAACTTCCAATGAATAACACACTGCCAACACTGTTGCTCGCGATGTCATTGATCGCCGGCCTCTCCTGCCAAAGCGCTCAGGTCTCGAAGAAGTCAGATACTCCCCAAGCCACGGCCCCCCCCACCAACACCATTCATTCCATCACCCTGCCGGCAATAAGCGTCGACCTGCCCGCCGGCCCAGGCAAAGAAACCGTCGAACTCGCCTGCGTTCTCTGCCACACCCCGCGCTACATCACCCAGCAGCCCCCGTTCTCGCAGGAAGCCTGGACCAACGAAGTCCAGAAAATGAAAAAGACTTACGGCGCCCAGGTAACCGACGACCAGGCAAAAGACATCGTCGGATACCTCGTATCCATCCGCGGCGCGGCCACCCAGCCCGCAACCAAACCATGAACCGCGCCGGCCGGTCATTTTCCAGAAGCAGGCTGAGTCGACGCTTCGACCGACAGCACCTTATCCCACTGCGAATCCTCGGCCAGATCCACCGCTCCACGCTCCTTCGCCCAAGCCACAAACCCGTCTGGAGCAGACAAGACTCCATGAATATTCGCCAGCCGGATCGACTTGATCAGCTTCCAGTCGCGCACATCGCGAAGATCCACCTGTCTTAAATCCGCCCGCTCGAGATTGGCGCCATTCAGATTGGCCGAGTCCAGTTTTGCCCCGGTCAAATCCGCGTCAAACAGATTCGCATCCAGCAACTTCGCCGACGACAACTGTGCGTTCCGAAGATTAGCCGAGCGCAGGTTCGCCCCCTCCAGATCCGCCTTGCGCAAAACCGCATGCCGCAGATCCGCCCCGCGCATCTCCGATCGCCGCAGATCCGCATCCACCAGCTTCAGATCCTGTAAATAAGCATCCGAAACATCCACGCCCACCAGCGAGATGTGGTCCTCATTCAATTCCTGCAGCGCCTCGACCCGGCCTCCATTCCCACCTTTCCCCTGCGCGGTATTGATCACCTGCCACGCCTGATAATGCTTCTGCTTCAGCCGATCCCCCGCATCCGCGAAGTAAAAGATCACCGCGATAAGAATCGAAAAACTCCCCACATACTCCAGCACCTCAAACACCGACCACTTCCCCAGCGAGTACGCCACCCACTCCCCAATCCAGTTCGCGTAATACAGCGGCACCAGATAAGCATGCAGCGCCGACTTCCTGAACTGCTGCCACGGCTCCGGCGGCCGCCGATGTTTGTAAACAAAAGGCATGGTCTTGTTCCTGACAGTGATAAAACAAACGCGGGGCACATCCCGCCTACAGTCAACCACTATCAGACAGCCAGAAGCACACCCGATCAACCGCCCCCACCCCCGTGAACCCTCAGGCCAGAATGCTCTTCACGACACTTCCATGCACATCGGTCAACCGATAATCCCGCCCCTGAAACCGGTAAGTCAACCGCGTGTGATCGAATCCAAGCTGGTTCAAAATAGTCGCCTGCAGATCATGGATATGAACCTTGTCCTTCGCGATCGAGAACCCAAGCTCATCCGACTCCCCGTAAGAGAATCCGCCCTTGATCCCGCCGCCTGCCATCCACATCGAATAACAATCCGGATAATGGTCGCGCCCGAGCACACCGCCGCCGGCCGTTCGCCCTTCCCGAAACGGCGTGCGCCCGAATTCGCCGCCACAGACAATCAGCGTATCTTCCAGCAGGCCGCGCTGCTTCAAATCCCGGATCAACGCCGCAATCGGCCGATCCACCGTCGCACACTTCTTCGTCAACCCGTCGCGAATATCCTCGCCCGGCCCAGTCCCATGAAAATCCCAGCCCCAGTCAAAGAGTTGCACATACCGAACACCCTGTTCCACCAGCCGCCGGGCCAGGAGACAGTTGTTCGCGAAACCCGATCCGCCCGGCTCCGCACCATAATCCGCCAGCGTCTGCTTCGATTCCTTCGAGATGTCCATCACCTCCGGCACCGAAGTCTGCATGCGAAACGCCAGCTCATACTGCGCGATCCGCGTCAGCGTCTCCGGATTCCCCAGCTCCTTACTCTGCATCTCATTCAGGTCGCGCAGCGCATCCAGGCTCTCGCGCCGCATCGCCCGATCCATCCCGGCCGGATCGGCCGCATACAAGACCGGATCTCCCTTCGACCGGCATTGCACGCCCTGAAATGCCGACGGCAAAAACCCGCTCCCAAACGAGCTCTTCCCGCCATTGGGCTGCACGCCGCTTGAGATCAGCACAACAAACCCCGGCAGATTCTGGTTCTCCGTCCCGAGTCCGTAAGTCGTCCAAGCCCCCAGCGAAGGCCGCCCGGCCCGCGCCGATCCCGTATACAGAAGCAACTCCGCCGGCGCATGATTGAACTGCTCGGTAAACATCGACTTGATCACGCACATCTCATCCGCCACCCCATGCAGATGCGGAATCGCATCCGAAAGCCAGAGCCCTCCCTTGCCATATTGCGCAAAAGTGCGCGGCGTCCCCAGCAACCTCGGCGTCCCCGAAGTAAACGCAAATTTCTTCCCCGCGATCACCGACTCTGGACACAATTCACCGTTGTGCTTCACCAATTCCGGCTTGTAGTCATACAAGTCCAGGTGCGGGGGCGATCCCGTCAAATGCAGATAGATCACCCGCTTCGCCTTGCCGGCAAAATGCGGCTTCCGCGGGGCAAGCGGATCAGCAATCGACTCCTCGGCCATCGCCTTCCCGCCGCCCAGCAGCGAAGACAACGCCAGCGCCCCAATCCCCACCTGACAGTTCTTCAAAAACGCCCGGCGGGTCTGAAACTGCAATTGTTCAAGTCGTGGATCCATAGCTGCGTCCCTCAAGCGAATCAGATCGTTATCGCTTCATCAAAGTTTCGTCGAGATTCAATAACATATTTCCCACCACCGTCCACGCCGCCAACTCCGCCACATCCTGCCCTTTCGCCGCCGCCCCGAGCGGCTCGGTCGCCATCCGTCGCGCCGCGTCCGCATCTTTCCGGTACCGCGCCAGCGCCTGCTCATACAACCGCACCACCCGGCCAGTCTCCCCCTCATGTGGCGATCGAACAAGACACAATCGAATCCCATACTCCGCCCGCTCCGCCGCGGACGCTCCGCCCCCGCTCACAATCCGCCGCGCCAGCGCCTGGGCCGCCTCGATATAAACCGGATCGTTCAAAGTCACCAGCGCCTGCAGCGGTGTATTGGTCCGCACCCGGCGCAACGAACAAACCTCGCGCGTCGGAGCATCAAACGTCGCCATCGAAGGATAAAGATTCGACCGCCGCCAAGTCGTATACAAACCGCGCCGATATTTGTCTTCCCCGTCGCTGGGCTGCCAGTCAATCCCGCCGCCAAACGCCGCGCTCAACCCCGAAGAAGGCTGCACCGGCCGCGTGGGCGGCCCATACATCTTCGCGCTGAACAACCCGCTCACCATCAGCGCCTGATCGCGCACCATCTCGGCCGAAAGTCGGAACCGCGGCCCGCGCGCCAGCAGCCGGTTGTCCGGGTCGCGCTGCTCAAGCTCCGGCGTCACCCGCGAAGACTGCCGATACGCCGCCGACGTCACCATCAGCCGAAGCATCGCCTTGCTGTCCCACTTCAGCCGGATCATTTCTGTCGCCAGCCAGTCCAGCAGCTCCGGATGAAACGGCTGATCTCCCTGCGATCCAAAATCCTCGCTGGTCGAAACAATCCCAATCCCGAAAAGCTGCTCCCAATATCGATTCACCAGCACCCGCGCCGTCAGCGGATTGCTCTCATCCACCAGCCACCGTGCCAGCGTCAGCCGATTCGCGGGCGCATCCTTCGGCAGAGCCGGGAACGCCGCCGGCGTCCCGGCCGTCACTTCCTTGCCAACATCCAGATAGTTGCCGCGATGCTGAATCTTCGTCACCCGTCGCTGCCCCGCCGCCATCTCGCGCATGATTGGCACCGTGGCCGGCTTTAGATCCGCCAACTGCTTGGTCACGTCCGCCAGATGCTTCCGCGTCTCCGCCACCTCGGGCGCGATGCTCAGATAATATTGCGAAATGACACCGCGCTGCGCTTCCGTCCGATCCGACGCCGCGACATGCAATGCGTCGCGCACCAGCCCAGGCGTCTTCAGCCACTCCGCCGCCCGACCATCGTCCGTTACCGACAGCCCAAATTGCTCCAGCATCCCCTTGGCGGCCTTCGAGTTCTGCTCCAGCTTCACCACCAGCTTCGAACCGGCCGGCGGCTCAACCCCGTTCTTCAGCAGCAGCGTCAGCGCATGCGCCTTACCTTCCTGACCGCCAACCGACCATCCTTTGTTCTGCGGATCGGGATTTTTTAAGACCAGTTCCGCCTCAAACCCGGCCTGCGAAAAATCCGCCGACGCGGCCGCGAACTCAATCTCCCGCCGGCCGCTCAGCGACAACGTTTCGCTCGGCGTCGGCGGCGCGGCAATCTCCTTCTGCCACACCGGTTCATGCTTCTCGTTCAGAACGACCACGCGATAGTTTGCCAGCCGATTCCCAACGCCCCCATCCGTGCGATTCCACACCACCAACCGGTCCAGCGGCTGCTCCGATTTCAGATCCACTTCCCACCACGGATTATCCACCGCCGCCGTGTGCGACGTGGAGTTCACCGCATAGTTTCCGTCCGTGTTTCCGTCGATCGCCCGCTTCGCCTCGCCGCCAAAGTCAGTGCTGATCTGTTTCGCCTCGCCTTTGGCCGCAAGGTTCTCCGCCCCATGAAACGCCTGCACCTCGGCCAGCGCAAGATATTTCCCCACCCCCGGAAGTTCGACCCGCACAAAGCGTCCCCGAACCGAGCTCTCCCGTGGCGGCTCGACCGCTGCGCTAATCCGCGAGATGACGAAGTTCTTCAGTGCGCCCTTCTCCGACGCGGAAGGCAGCACATTCAGTTGCAACCCACGAATGGCAGTCGCGCCGGGCGTCGCCTCGACCGTGTACGTGTCCGTTCTTGCCGTCGACAAGACCCGCGCCGTCCCATTCTCGCCGATCGCCGCCGTTGCGCCCGACTCGGTCTTCACCGCGAACTTCAACGGCTTCCAAGTCAGGTCCCTCGGAAACGCCGCCTCCCACTTTGCCTGCGCCGCCGCAAGCTCCGGCGTCGATCGTTTCAGCGTTTCGTTCAGCCCGGCAATCTCTTTTTCGTATCGCGACCGCTGCTGCTTCTGGTCCTCCGTATAAACTGAAAGCAGAGGGGCTTCATCCCCCTGGTTCGCATCCGCGCAGTTGTTGAGAATCGCGAAAAAGCGGAAGTATTCTTCCTGTGTGATCGGGTCGAACTTATGCGTATGGCACTGCGCACAAGCCATCGTCGTCCCCATCCACACCGCCATCGTCGTATTCACCCGATCGATGATTGCCGCGTTCCGGAATTCCTCTGCCGTCGTCCCGCCCTCCGTGTTCGTCATCGTATTGCGATGAAACGCCGTCGCCGTCAACTGCTCATCCGTCGCATTCGGCAGCAGATCGCCGGCCAATTGCTCGATCGTAAACTGATCGAACGGCTTGTTCGCGTTCAGCGATTTGATGACGTAATCGCGATACAGCCAGATCTTCCGCTCCGGATCATTCGCATAACCGGCCGAGTCCGCATACCGCGCCAAATCCAGCCACATCTGCGCCCAGTGTTCTCCATACGCGGGTTTGTTCAACAGCCGATCGACTAGCTGTTCATAAGCCGTCGGGCTCTTGTCCTCGATAAATGTCCGCACTTCCTCCAGCGTCGGCGGCAGCCCGGTCAAATCCAGCGACACCCGCCGAACCAGCGCATACTTATCGGCCTCCGGCGAGGGCTTCAACCCTTCCTTCTCCAGCCGCGCCAGAATGAAAGCATCCACCTCATTCTTCACCCACCCCTTGTCCACCACCCCCGGCAGCGCCGGCCGAACCGGCTTCACATACGACCAATGTTCCGAGTATTTCGCCCCTTCCTTCACCCACTGCGTCAGCAGCTCAATTTCATGCGCCGACAGCGTCTTCCCGCTTTTCTTCAGCGGCATGATTTCATCAGGGTCTTGCGAAGTAATCCGCGCAATCACCCCGCTCTTCTCAGGATGTGCCGGCACAATCGCCCGCTCGCCCTTCCCCAGATCCGCGCCAGCACCGGCGGCCGTGTCCAACCGCAGTCCATCAATCCCGCCTTTTCGCTTGTCCCCATCCGGGCCATGACACTGAAAACATTTCTGCGAAAGAATCGGCTTGATATCCCGATTGAAGTCCACCGCCGCCAAAGCCCCGGAACCTCCCCAGCTGATTAAAGCAACAAAAGCAAAGCCGGCAATCCGGCCCATCCAGCGCCCATCACGCTCACACCAACGCCAGAAACAAAGAGAATTAAGCATGGCAATAAAGCAATCAACAACACGGCCAGAACCACAGGACAGCCCAATGAAATGCAAAACGCGACGCTGCCCTCCTACTTACGCCAGAGAAAACCGAAAGTTGGCCCCTATCTTGGATGGGGCGCGCTTCCTTCAAATGAAGGGTGTGAGAGCGAGCCGCCGCATTGCATGCGTGGGTCGGGGCTGGATGATGGGTGGCGGTGGCTTAGATGGTTCGGCGCTGTTGATTCTTTAGGATGATGCTTATGCGAAACGTTTTGGTTGCGGCGTTTCCTTTGGTGATGTTTTTGGCTGCGTTTTCGGGCGCGGATGGGCCTGCGACTACTCGGCCGGGGGCGGAGGTTCGGTATTCGACTACGTTTGAGGGGGAGGAGAATCCGATTTCTGAGGATGGGCATTGGAAACATGATGGGGCTGACTGGGCGAAGATTCGGACCAAGGGGGGCATGGCGATTGGGACGCAGAGCGGGCAGAACGCGGGCGAGAAACGGTATGACGATTCTTATGCGCATTTGTCGGGGTTTCCGGCGGATCAGGAAGCCTGGGGGAAAGTGCGTATCACCAAAGCGGATCCGCGGTGCCATCAGGAAGTGGAGATTTTGTTGCGATGGACGAGCTCCGAACACAAGACGACGGGGTATGAATGTTTTGCGCGATGCACTAACGATGGGTCGGGGTACGTGCAGATTGTGCGGTGGGACGGGCCGCTGGGGCAGTTCACTTATCTGGCGGATAAGCAGGGCGCGGAGTTTGGGCTGAAGGATGGGGATACGATCAAGGCGTCGATTGTTGGGAATGTGATCCGGGTTTATATCAATGACGTGGAGAAGGCGATGGCGAAGGATGACACGTGGAAGACGGGGAATCCGGGGATTGGGGTGTTTCTGATGTGTGATGATGGCCATGGGGTTGGGTCGAATGGGGATTACGGATTTAAGAGTTTTTCGGCGCGGGGGGTTGCTACTACGCGACCGGCGAAGTGATGGGTGGTGGGACGTAGATCCTTCAGTCGCTGTCGCTCCATCAGGATGAGGACATTTCCAGACCTGTCAGGGTGCCTGTGCTGGAGGCGAAGTTGGCGGATTCGAGGCCCATTCTTTGAAGCATGGTTACGAAGAGGTTGGGGAGGGGGTAGTTGTTGATTTTGTCGAAGGCGATGTGTTTGCCGTGGCGGTAGCCGCCGCCGGCGAGGATGACGGGGAGGTTGGTGGTGAGGTGGCCGCTGGCGCTGCCGAGGTTGCTGCCGATGAAGACCTGGGTGCGGTCGAGGAGATTTGCGGTGGCGTCCTGGGAGGATTTCAGGGAGGTGAGGAAATCAACGATGGCGCTCAGGGTGGCGCGCTCGATGACTTCGAGCTGCTTCATCATGGCGGGGTTCATGCCGTGGTGGGAGAGGGTGTGGTAGCCGAGGTCGACGCCCTTGATGCGGGGGACGGTGCCGAAGTCGAAACCATTTAGCGCGATGACGCGGGTGGAATCGGTTTCGAGGGCGAGGCGCATGACGTCGAAGTGGGCGCGGAGGTAGCCGATCATGTCGGCGTCTTCGAACTTGCCGGGTTGCCTGGCGTCGACGGTGGGCTTGGGGGTGTTGGTCCAGGCCTTGGTTTTTACGAGGCGCTGCTCGGTTTCGCGGACGGCGGTGAAGAACTGATCGAGCTTGCGACGGTCGACGGCGCTGATGTTGGGCTGCATGGACTTGGCGTCTTCGAGGACGGTGTCCATGATGCTGTGGCCGTCGTCGAGCTCGCGCTGTTGGGCGGCGACTTCCTTCGGGCTGCCGGTGAGGAAGAGTTTTGCGAAGGTCTGGGCGGGGTAGCGTTCGTTGGGGATGGCGACGCCGTTGGCGGACCAGGAGAGGGAGCGATCGCCGAGGGTGAGAGAGGCGAAGCGGGTGGCGTCGCCGACGCGCTGGGCCATGTACTGGTCGAGGGAGATGGTGTTCTGGAACGTGCGCGAGCCGGGATGCGGGGCGGCGGTGAGGAAGGATTTTTCGGCCGAGTGGCCGCCGTCGACGTTGGGATGGCTTGCGCCGGAGATGACGGTGAAATCCTTGCGGAGGGGTTCGGCGAGTTGCAGGTATGGGCTCGGGGCGTAGTCTGCGCCTGCGGATTCGGGGAAGAAGTTGGTGGGGATGAAACCGAGGGGGATGTTGATGGCGACGAAGCGGCGCGGGGAGGCGGGCCTGGTTGTGCTGCCGGCGGCGCTGGCGAGGGCGGGGGTCATGGCTTCGAGGAGCGGGAGGGAGAGGGCGACGCCTACGCCACGGAGGAAGGTTCTGCGAGGGATTGGTTTCATGGGTTTCGTCCAGTCATTTTAGTCTCCGGTCATATTCGTAGTCGCGAGCGGGCCCCGCATTTCATGTGCAGGGTACTACACATTGCATGCGGGGTTCAGGGCTGGGGGCTATGGGGTGCTGAAGACTTCATTTTCGGTGATGGCGTGGAGGAGGCTGCGGAGGCCTCGGTTGTGGGTGTCGGATTGTTTGATGATCGCGGCGACGGCGTCGCGATCGCTGAAGCCCATCTCGCGGCCGAGGCCGTAGGTGAGCAGTTTTTCGGTGAGGCAGCGGGCGAAATCGTCCTGGCGTTCAACGAGTAGTTTTTTGAACTGGCGGATGTCCGTGAAGGGTTCGCCGGTGGCGAGCTTGC
>JBBRHH010000085.1:0-14873 GCA_038222915.1 Tepidisphaerales bacterium | reverse complement strand
GGCGGTTGAGCGGGACAATCCCAACCTGAAGGGGAAGCTTCCGCGCGACTATGCGCGGCGGGGGATTGATCCGGTGAAGATGGCCGGGCTGATCAACCTGATTGCCGACATTGGGTTCAAGGGTTCGCGGGACAAGGCGCGTGACTCCCTCGGTTGCGTCTATGATCCCACCTGTGGTTCGGGCGGGATGTTCGTTCAGTCGACCAATCGCACCGTCTAAGGTGAGGCCATAGTATGCCTGACGAGACGATTGATTCTGAGATGAAACGTATCTCAAGCGCCATCGCGACCGGCGGCTCTGGTACGTTTTTCGAGCAGCACGTCAACGCGTGCTACCTCGCGGTCCTCCTTGTCTGCGGTGCACCTCCGGTACTCACTAACTGCGTGCTAGTGGAAGTTGCACTCCAAGCGGAACATCTCGGTTGGAATACCGACGATCTTGTACTCACGGGCCAGACCGGGACGGGCTCGAGACGTAGGCTCGCAATCCAAGTTAAGCGTGCATTTATCATCAGCAAGTCGAACGAAGATTGCGTCAAGGCTATCAGGGATTTTTGGATCGATTTCAATCACACCGGGTTCTTCGTCGAAGGCCAGGACGCCCTGGGGCTTTGTGTTCAAGCCGGCAACGGTGACTCGGCCGTCGTTCGCATCCGTTCACTCTCCGATATCGCACGTGCTTCCAAGGACGCTGACGACTTCAACAACCGACTACTCGCAGAGGGTTTTACAAGTGCGGCCGTCAAGAAAGCCGCAGCTATCATCAAGGAGATTGTCGGGGACATAGGCGAAGTCGAATTCAGTGAAGGCAAGTTCTGGAGATTTATCAAGTCATTACATGCTTTCACCCTCGACCTGAATACCTCGACAGGCCAAACGGAATCGCTCGTTCGCACCTTGCTCAGCCTTACTGCAACGGGTCAAGACAAGACCGGTGAAGCTCAACTCAGTTGGAATGAGTTGCTTGTGCTCGTCGGCAAGGGAATGCCGCGAGCCGAGACGTTCAACCGAAACAAGTTGCCTGACGCCTTACAACTGCGTCACACTCAATTGGGTTCATCGGCAACGAATGCATTGGCGAAGGCACGGGAGCATTCACAAACAACGATAAGAGGTATTCGTACTCTGCTTGGTAAGAATACCGCGCTTGCTCGAAGCGAAGTGGTCAGCTCGATGCTCGACGCGATGTCAGAGTCGCCTCTTGTCCTCGTCACCGGACCTGCCGGTTCTGGAAAATCGGCCCTCGCGAAGCTCGGGATTGAGGAACTGGGAGGGGATTCTTTTGTGTTATCGTTCCGAGCCGAAGAGTTTGCGGCCGCTCACATTGACCAAACGCTACAGCACGCACAGATTCCGGCAAACAACGAAACACTTCAAGGTCTTTTGGCTGGCCAAGCTCGGAAGGTGTTGCTCATCGAAAGTGTCGAGCGGCTCCTTGAGGCATCTACGCGAGACGCATTTCTGGATTTGCTGGGGTCGTGTGCTGGTGACGGAACTTGGCGCGTGGTGCTGACGTGCCGCGATTATTCGGTAGACATCGTCCGCTCGTCTTTTCTTGACCACCTTGGGCTGACAAGTCAAATAATTCGAGTCCCGCCGCTGTCGGACAGCGAGATCGACGAAGTCGTCAAGGCGGTGCCGAGTCTTGCCCGGCCCGCTTCCCACCCATTCCTCCGTGAGCTTTTTAGGACGCCCTACATTTTGGACAAAGCGGCGCGGATGTGTTGGCCGGAGGGCGATTCACTTCCGAACGACGAGAGAGCGTTCCGACGAAAGTTCTGGAGCGAAATTGTTCGAAGGGACGACCAAGCACAGAACGCCTTTCCAAAGCGGAGACAAGAGACCTTTATCGAACTCTGTTTACGACGGGCGAAAGCACTAGAGCCGTTCGCCCCGACAGGGGGGCTCGATGGCGAAGTCCTTCAGTTACTTCGGAAGGACGGGCTCGTCGAGTTCTCACCTTCGGGCGATACCGTTGCTGCACCTACTCATGATCTGCTCGAAGACTGGGCGGTAATCGAGTGGATTCGAGGTAGGTTTGCTGCTCTTGGCAGCGATGGGTCAAAGTTTGCAACTGAACTCGGCACGTCGCCGGCGGTAAGACGAGGAAATCGGAAATGGCTTGGGGAGTGCCTCGCAACCGCTCCCAGCGACGCAGACAGCTACGTCATCCGGATTGTATCCGATGGGTCACTGCCGGCCCACTTTCGAGATGACACGCTAGTCGCGGTCTTGACCTCATCTGCTGGCGGCGAATTCCTGAAACGTAACGGCTCGCTCTTAACATCACACGGTGGAGCGTTGCTGCGACGCGTAATCCACTTGGTACGCGTTGCATGCAAGACAACTCCCCCTTGGGCTAAGAAAGCAGTAGTTCCGACTTGGTTTGTCCCGTCCGGACCGGCTTGGCCCGCGGTGCTGAGGTTAGTCCGCGAAGAGCTCTCGCTTTTTGTCCCGCGCGAGGTTGGTCTTGTCGCAGGGCTGCTGAGTGACTGGGCCAGCGGCATCGTGTGGTGGGAGAACGTTCCCGCTGGTGCGAACGACGCAGTAAGCATCGCTCACGCTTTGCTTCCGCTTGTTGATGACTACAGCTCGAAGGATTTACGGAAAACAGTTCTGGGCGTCATTGTCAAAGCTCCGAGTGGAGACCTCGTGGAGTTCTCAAAGCTGGCGGACAGGGCCACCAACTCTGACAGAGACGACCAAGTTGCCAAAGAGTTTGGCGAGCTGCTCCTCAGCGGCTTAGAGTGCTCATTCGCGTGTCGCGATGCACCCGACGACGTTATTAAGGTTTCAAACGCCTACATCTTGACTCCAACCGATGAGGGCTCTGACGATTACCGCCACGAGGTCGACATCGGGGCGAACTTTGGCGTCGAGGACGACTCGCGACAGGGGTTCTTCCCCGCGAGTGCACTTCAAGGACCGTTTCTGTCGCTCTTGAAAAACCATTCTGCGAAGGCGCTCGCCTTCATTATCAACCTCCTGAATCGTGCTTGCGAAGCGTACGCGAATCCGGAAATCAATCGCCGTCTCGAACAGCCCGTGAAAATTCAGCTCAAGCTTCCCGATGGAACAGAGAAGACGTACTGGTGCAATTGGCGACTTTGGGCCCTGTACCGCGGCTTCTCCGTGGGGCCATATGTTCTCCAGTCTGCACTGATGGCGTTGGAATCATTTCTTCTGGATTTGTGCCAAATCGAAAACGCACCGGCGGACGACTGGCTCACGCATATCCTGCGTCAATCGAACAATGTTGCCCTCGTCGCGGTGGTGGCAAGCATTGCTTCGGCGGACCCCTACCGGGCCGGCAAAGCCGCGATCTCAGTCCTTTCCAACAAGGCCTTAATTGACTTGGACCGTTCGCGAAGAGTGGCTGAGATGCAGGGACAGTTCAAAATGCCTTTGCCATCTGCGATGCAGCGGATTGTTGAGGGTGAGCGGGCAACAGCGAACGCACAAGCTCATCGCAAATGCGACCTTGAATGGCTCGCATTTCGACTGCAGTTCACTCCTCTCGCCACAGAGGTAAGGACCCTCCTCGACAACTACAAGCAAGCATTACCGGAAGTTGAGAAGCAGACAGAGGAGGACAAGCTCTTCAGGCTCGCGCTCAATCGAATGGACTTGCGAAACTTTCGGGCTCAAGAGGAGGTGCCGAAAGAACTGGCGGACCAGTCGACCAACGAAGGCAACCCTGAAAACCAGTCGCGAATCTACCTTGTCCCTCAACCGCTCGAAGCCGAGCTCCAAGCGGTAGTCGATGACAAGGCACCTGAACAGAAGCGGTTCAATGAGGTGACCTCTCTCTTCCTCTGGGGACATAACGCTTTTGAACACGAGCCTAATGCTGCGGGTCAGTGGCAGGAGAGGCTCAAGGGTGCGAAGGAGTTGGCGGCCGACTCCGGTTCCACGCTTGAGCAATGGGCGATTGATGCACCTGTCTTCGTCGCTGCGGTCTGCGTGCGTGATCACTGGACTGAGCTCAGCAAGGAGGACCGCGACTGGTGCTTGAACCAGTTGGTTGCGTCAGTGAGACGGGACGCGGACACCACGGATTTGGCGACTCAGATGTCTGCAAGCTCGCTTGAGGGGGCCGGACCCGCGGCTTCGGTCCTCCCGCTGGTTCTAAACTTCGGCATTGATGCGCTGACGAAGACGCGAGTCATTGACACACTAGCAATCGCTCTCACGCACTCCGTCAGCAAGGTGCCACTTCAGGCAGCCGCAGCCATTGGTTGGCATCTCGGTGCAACGGAACCCGAGCTGACGCATGGGCTTATCAGGCTGATTGTCATGGACGGAATTCGAGAGGAGGAGTTGTATAAAATTGAGCAGAAGAAGCCATATGTCGAGCGGTGGCAGTATGAGGATATTCGACGTCAAGTTCGCCAAGAACTCCGTACTGGCGACTCTTGGAAAAAACCGTGCACGGCAGCGGAGCTAAGTGCATTAGACCTTCACGCGTGGTCGGGAAAAAGAGCGTGCAAGGCCCTCATGCCTCTGCTCATGAATTGCCCGGGAGAGCCGCTTGCAAAGCAGGCATTCCTTGCCGTGGCGTTAACGCTCGCCGAGGCTTGGACAGACAAGGAAGACAAGAGGGAACGACGCGATTATTACTTCGAGAGCGACTGCGAGGTGCACCTCTCGCGCTTTGTGCTGAAGTTGGCACTCGTCGACGCGGCGAAGGTCCTTGAGCCAATTCTGAAGTCAGTCGACAAGGCTCCGAAGGAAGCCGGAGATTTTGTTAAGCAACTCATTTACGGTGCTGACGCCACCGGGTCGGCTGTCGGGTTCTGGCCGCTTTGGGGAGAGTTCGCGGACAGGTGTGTCAAAGCGTCTTGGCTCGACCGTCTTGAGGACCGGTATTCTCGCGACGAGGGATTACTCCGAGCGATGTTCCTCAATATCCACTGGAAGGACGGCGTGACGCATTGGCGAGGCTTGGAAGGAAACGCCGAACGCATAGACGAGTTCTTCTCAAAACTTCCGTCGGTGTCAGTTGTGTTTGCCGCGTACACCAGCTTGTTATTCGGGATTGGTGAACAGTCGCTGCCGAACGCGTTCCGCGTGCTCGAAGCTCGCTTGAGGGCCGGTGACAGTGCCAAAATTCTAGCCGACAGCAATACGGTCTTCTGTCTGGAAGATATCTTGAAGCGGTACGTCTACGGAAAACCGGACACACTTAAGCGCATTCCCACTCTCCGCGACAGTGTCTTGCATCTGCTTGACCAACTAGTCGCAGCCGGCTCGTCAGTGGCGTACCGCATGCGGGATGATTTCGTGACGCCTGGAAATTCAGTGATACGCGGCGGCTGATGGCGCGGGAGCTTTCGGAGATGGTGAAGCGGATGCCGAAGCTGGACTGGACGCAGCGGGAGAGTGTTCGGGCGGATTTGCGGCGAAGTGTGCGGCGGCGTGGCGACGGTGCCTGTGTGGGTGGTCGAGCGGGCCCCGCATTGCATGCGGGGTTCCAGCGCGATCTGGGCATGATGGAGGCCGGCTGCGGGGAGCTTCTTCTGGCTGATACAGCATCCTTGGCGCGGTGGCGCGTGGGTGGGACAATTTGGATATGAGCTTCGCGCATCTCACTCTGCCGACTCGTGACGTTGATGCCACGGCCACATTTTTCGAGAGAACGCTTGGGTACTCTAGAAATCCGGTGCCGGGAAACTCACCGGTTGAGGCGCTCTGGCTGGATATTGCCCGGGGGCAGGAGATTCATGTGTTCTATGTCGAGGGGTTCGAGGTTGGCGGCTTTGAAGGGGAGTTTGGGCGACATGTGGCGATGTTCCATCCGCTTGCGGATTTTCCGGCGCTGCGGGAACGCCTTACCCGCGCGGGGGCGGTGCTGATGGAGCCGCTGCGCGAGACGCCGTTCAAACGGTTCTTCTTCAGGGAGCCGATTAACGGGTATGTCTTTGAAGTTGTTGATCAGGCGCGGGCCCGCGACTAGCAGCCCCGAGCCATCCATTTGGACCAGTAGAACGTCATGGGCACTTTTCCTGTGTTCAGGATGCCGTGGAGGACGTTGCCGGCGCAGTACATGATCGAGCCGGGGCCGACCTGGGTTGTTTTGCCGTCGCACTCGATCTCGCCGGTGCCGTCGGCGACGATCATAAATTCTTCTTCGGGATGCTGATGTGGGGCGTGCGGGGTTGCGCCCGGCTCGAGAACGGCCATGCCGGTGCACATTCCGGAGAGTTGGTCGGTTGGGCCGTTGTAATGCACGAAGACGCGACAGCCGTTGGCGACCTCCGGCGTGAGGGCGGTGAGGTTCAGCACGCCATCGGGCAATTTTGCGCCGGCGGTCTCGACGTCGACGACACTATCAGTCTTTTGGGCCATGGGGGTTGTATTACCATTAGGCCGGGGGCTAGTAAAGTTTTCCGACGCGCTGATTGCACGACTGGCCAGCGTGTCGCGCGGGAGGTGCATGAAAGGTGAGCTGTCACTGCTATGGAGCCGGCGGGATACCAATAGAATCGCGACTGCGCCTCGGCGGACGCTTGCTTGAGATAGACGATCCGCGCGTTGGCATCGATGAGGTATTTCATTACCACTTTAAGGTGGCTGTCGGAGGAGGATCGTCGGGGATGTCGAGAGGTTCGCCAGCGAAGGAGCCGGCGGTCTGTTCAAAATATCCTGGCGGCCATCCTTTGCTGTCGGTCGGACGCTTCGTAACGCCGTGTTGGCGAACCAAGGCGAGCGCGTCGCGGACAAGCCGCTCAAGCAACGACGCTTCCCGGGCATCGAGCCTCTGAAGCGTTTCTTCGAGCTCTGATGTCACGCTACGCATGGGGACATTCTACGCCGACGATCTATTCGATGCACCGACCACGCTAAATCATCTGTGACCATCACGGATCGTGATGAAATGCGAGCCCTCGCCATCCGACAACACCGTTGAGGAAGTTGATCGTGGCGGCGAAACTTGCGTCTTTGTTTTCGTTGCGCGATTTGAAGGACGCCTGATGAAACGTGGCGAATGCGCGCACGTTACGCGGCGTGAGCGCATGAAATGGGCCCGCGGCTCTACTTATCCGGCGCGGCCAGTTTTCGAAGTAATTCGCGGGCCTTGGTGCCTGATTCGTTGAGATCGGTTTCTTTCCAGTTTCCGTCGTCGGCGGCGGTTGGTTTCAGCATCGAGCAGGACTCGGCTTTGTCGGATATGGACCAGGTGACGAGGCTGACCTTGTTGGCGGCGCACCAGTCGATCCAGTTCTGCCACTCGCCAAGGTTGAGAGCGCCGTTGCCGGAGGAGTGCATCGCGGCGGATTCGGTGATGAAAATGGGAATGCCCTTCTTGAGCGCGGCATCGCAGCGGTCGCGCAGGAACTTGCCGTGCGAGGCGGCATAGAAGTGACAGGTGTACATGACGTTGGTGACGTCGGTGATCGGATCGTCGGCCACAATTTGAATATCCTGATCCCAATGCGGGTTGCCCACGAGGATGACATTGGCCGGATCGATGGCGCGGATGGTCTTGATCAGTTCGATGGAGTATTCCTTGATCTGGGGCCAGGTGTCCTTGACCGGCTCATTGAACAGCTCGTAAATCACATGGGGGTTTTTGCCGTATTTTCGGGCCATTTCCGCGAAGAACAATTTGGCCTCGGGAAGTTTGATGCTGTGGCTGTGCCAGTCGATGATGACGTAAATATTGTTGTCAATGGCCGCCTGAATTACGGCTTCGACCTTTTCTTTCGACGCGTCGGGCTTGTCGAGATATCCGCCTTTGGGCTCGACGCCCAGAGCGGCCCTGACGACGGAGCACTTCCAATCGTCGGCCAGCCATTTCACTGCGCCCTTGTTGTAGAAACGTGGCCACCAGTTGTGCCATCCGAAGCTGACTCCGTTGAGCACGGTGGCGTTGCCATGCTCGTCGATTAACTGGTTGCCCTTGACCGAGAGATGGCCGTGTTCTTTGACGGACTGTGCTTGTAGATTTGGGCAAATCAACATCAACAGAAGCGACGCCGACGCGGCAAGTTTGAGGTTCATGTTTTGGATCCGATTCATGGGGCGCGGAGTTTTTGTCAGGGCTGCTGGCAGTTCCGGATCGGCGGCGGACGCTCAATCGAGGATCTTGCTTGTGTCGCTGATGACGGCCTTGATCTGATCCTCCGTGAGCTTGGCGCTGTCGAAAGCGTGATTGACAGCGACTGTGGCCTTTTTCCACATCAGGATCGTTACGGCCGCGTCTTTGGAGATTTTGTACCTTAGCGGGCCATCTGCATCGAAGAGGGTGAGGGGCACATTTTTGATGCCTTTGGTTTCGGCGAGTTTTGTTAGTTGCTTTGCACCGGCGTCGGCTTCGTCGGTGAGGAGGACGACGAAGGCCTTCATGTCCTTGGATTTGTTGTCGGCGACGGTGGCGTCGATCTGCTGAATGAGGCCGGCGACTTTGTCGTTGATCTCGCGGATGAAGATGCAGGTGACGGGGCGGTCTTCATAGGCGCAACGATAGCAGAGGCTTTTTCCCTGGTTGGGGCCTGTGATGTCCTTGACGACGAAGGCGGTGGTTGTCTTGCCGGGATCGAGGCCGGACTTTACTTCGGCGGCGATTGCCATGGTGGTTAAGGCGATCAGGGGGATCAGCGCGACTGCGGGGATGATGAGGCGGGGCATAACGATCTCCTTTGGGGAGCGGGCACGACTGGCGTGAACGGGTTGGTGCGTGGAGTTAGCGTTGCCAATAGACGCCGAGGACTTCGAGGATCTTGGCGCGGAGTTCGTCGGCGTCGACCTGGCCGCTGTGACGCCAGATTATTTCGCCGCCTGGGGCGACGAGGACGGAGTGGGGGTAGCCGCCGGGCCATTTGGCGTCGAGGGTTTTCATCAGCTCGTTGGCGTCGGC
The DNA here is from genome assembly GCA_038222915.1 of Tepidisphaerales bacterium. Taxonomy (GTDB): domain Bacteria; phylum Planctomycetota; class Phycisphaerae; order Tepidisphaerales; family Tepidisphaeraceae; genus JBBRHH01. The sequence goes on along the minus strand of JBBRHH010000085.1, from coordinate 6,013 downwards.
GCCAGAGAAGAGATAGTTGTTGGTGGTGCGGCCTTCGGCTTTGACGGACGCCTGGCGCAGATCCGGCACGCCGGCGCCCTGTTTTTCGAGAAACTCTTTTGCCTTGGCCTGATCCTTCGGGTCGTCGACGCTGATGGTGATGAGCTCGAAGTCGCGCATGGCGAATTTTCGGGAGGTGGCTACCAACTCGGGGAACTCGGCGCGGCAGGGGGCGCACCAAGTGGCCCAGACGTTGAAGAGGCGGAGTTTTTTCGTGTCGTTTTTGCGCAGTGCGGCGAGGCCGGCGTTGTCGATGGCGGCGAGTTCGACGGGTGTTTTGGCGAATTTTTCGTGGCGCGCGGCGACGGCCGGCTTCTTTGTGATCCACTTGGTCGAACAGCCGTGGGGGCTGGTTATCTCGACGGGGACTGGCTTGCCGGCGAGCATCGCGTCGACGGCGTTGCGGGCTTCGGTGGTTTTTACCGTCGCGGCGTCGGCAAATCGAGAATCATCAAACTGGCCTTTGTAGCGGAGCTTGCGATCGGCATCGAAGATGAAGACGTGGGGCGTGGCGAGGCAGCCGTAGGCAATGGCGACGGCCTGGGTGTCGCCGTCGTAGAGGTAGGGGAAGTTGAACTTCTGCTCGGCGGCGTACTTCTTCATGTCGTCGAAGCCGTCGTTGTATTTTGAGTAACCGAGTTCGTCGATGCTGAGGCCGTCGGGGTTGTTCGGGTTGATGGCGACGAAGGTGACGCCTTTGTCCTTGAACTCGTCGACAAATTTCTTGACGCGCTCCTCGGCCGCATGGGAGTCGGGGCAGTGGTTGGAGAGGAAGCCGATGACGAGGATTTTTGCGTAGCTGTAGTCGGCGAGAGGGTCGGTTTTCCCGTCGATGCCGGGGAGGGAGAAGGCCGGGGCGGGATCACCGATTTTCAAGTCGTGCGGGTCGTGTGCGGCGGGGGCGGTCGTGGCGGGTGCCTTGGCATCGGCGGCGAAGAGGGGTGTACGGAACAGGCCGGCGAGGCAAAGGGCGAGGGCGATCTGTTGGTGGAATCGCATGAGGGAGTCTCCTGGGATAGTGAAGCGTGCCGGGAGATGATACTCGGGGGGAGGTAAGTGCGTTAATGGGAGGTATGCATCTTAGTGGTATACTGTGGGGCATATGGCGCACGTGTCGCTTGAATTACCGGCTGGGTTCATTCAGGAAATGCACCAGGCACGACCTGCTCACGGTCGGCGAGCGGCGGTGTTTTTCTTGCTGTATGTCTGTGCAGCGGCGGCCGCCGTGGCGATCTCTTCTCATGCATCGCCACTATTTTATCTCGCCTGCCTCCCGCTTTACCTGGTGGCCGGGGCGGCATTGCATGGAATCAGCCTGTTTACCCACGAGGCGGTGCACGGCACGCTCTCGCGACACCCGCGTCGCAATGCCGTTTTCGGCGCGATTTGTGCGTGGCCGGTGCTGCAGAACTTCAGTGCGTATCGCGTGCTGCATCTACGCCACCATGCCCATCTCGGCGAAGAAGGCGATCCTGATCACTACAACAACTATACGCGATGGACCTGGTTGGTCTTCGCGATGCACTGGGGCCGGCTGATCATCGGCTATCCGGTTTACATCGTCGCGATTCCCGTACTCGGGTTTCTCCACGGCACCTGGCGTGAACGGTTCTGGATCGCCGTCGAAGTGTTGTGCGTGGCGGGGCTGATTACCGCGGCCGTGTTAGCGCCGATCCCCCGCGAAGCGCTGGTGTTCGGGTGGCTCGTTCCGATGATCTTCATCAACACACTGGTCAACATTCGTGGCATGAGCCAGCACACGCTGCTGGAACACCCCGACGACGAAATCCGCGGAACGCGATCGATTCTCACCAGTCCAATCGTGGCATTCTTCATGTGCAATGAAAATTACCATTTGGAACACCACTTATATCCCGGTGTCCCCTGGTACAACCTGCCGGCGCTTCATCGGGCGACCAAGGCCGAGTTGGCACGCCGCGGCGCGCCTTACATTCGATCGTACGCGTCATTTGTTCGCGCCTTTGTTGTTGGCAGCTTCCGCCGAAGTCCTCTGGGGCAGCACCGATGACGGCGACCTGGTTGACGGACGCCGCACGTATGCCGATCGCATTTGCGCAGGTTCGCGAAGATCCGCGCGTCGACCTCGCCATACTCGACCGACTGGTCCGGCCCGGCTCGTCGGGTGTAATGATCGCCTCGGGCGGCTGCACGGCCGCCGCAGTGGTTGCTTCGAGCCGGTTGGCGACGTTGCACCTTGTCGATGTAAATCCAGCACAGTTGGCTCTCACGCGTGTAAAGCTACACCTGCCGAGCCACACCGCGCCGGCACGCCGATGCGAAATGCTGGGCCATGCTCCGCAGGCTTCGCGTGAGAAGGAACTGGCTTTGCTGCTCGCCTCACTTGAACTGCAACAGGATTCACTGGGACCGCTCACGATCGTCGCAGAGTTGGGGCTTGACCACGCCGGGCGCTACGAACTGCTGTTCTCGCAGTTGCGTCGGGCGATGGGCAAGGAGGCAAGGCAGTGGCCGGCGTTGCTCATGGGTGCGGCTGCGATTGAAGGCACTGGCCCCGGTGCAGCGCTCGGCCGGGCAATGGACGAGGCGTTCGACGACGTGATGTCACTGGACAATCTGATCGCGCTGTTCGGATCCGCGGCGACTCAGAATCGGGTACAGCCATTTGCACGGCATTTCGCCGAGCGCACACGCGAGGCGCTCGCCACGCTGCCGACACACAACAATCCGTTTCTCTGGCAGTTGCTCGTCGGTCGGTTCCCGCGTGGCATAGCGTTCGATTGGCTGATGATGGCGCCTCCAGTGCGCAGGACGGAGTTGACATGGTCGCACGCGCCCATGGATGTCGTGCTGGCGGATGCCGAGCGGAGTTTTGATTTCATACACCTGTCGAACATCCTCGACTGGCTGTCACCGGGCGAGGCGTCGGAGTTGCTGCGACTTGCGTGGCGATCCTTAAAGCCCGACGGCGTGGTTCTCATCCGTCAGCTCAACTCGTCACTCGACTTGCCAGCGCTTGGCCCATCATTCGACTGGCTCGTCGATCAAGCCAACGCGCTGCATGCCGGTGATCGCAGTTTTTTCTACCGTCAACTGCATCTGGGACGTCGACGATGATCATGCACGCACTACAGGATCGACCTGAGCCGCCGTTGGCAGATGCGCTTGCGGAGTTTGAAGCTCAGTTCGTGTACCCACTGGGCCGAAATCGTTCGTTCCGAGTCAGCCACGGCGCGGATTACCCTCGATTTTTCCGTGCGATGGGTGATGCACGGTGCTTCGTCGCCGAAACGCGGGGACGCGTACTCGGGACCATTGGGGTGAGCATACGACAAGTGATGCTGGGCGATGGTGCCGGGCGGCCGGCAGCCTATATTGGCGACGTCAAAATCGCGCCGTCGGCGCGCGGCGGTTTTGTGCTGCATCGTCTGTCGAGCGCTGCCGAAACGTGGGCACGGCCACAGGTTACTTGCGCGTTCGGCGTTGTGATGGACGGTACGGCCACGTTGCCCGACGCGTACACTGGCCGAGCTGGTGTGCCGGCTTTTGAAAAGTTGGGAACGCTGCTGATCTGCCGTCTTCCCGGTGACGCATTGGCGGTGGATGACTGCGTCTCGCTCGCGCCGAAGCACGGCCGGGCGATGTACGAATCCCTCTGCCGCGGCCGTATATTCGCAACACCGGGCGATTCGGCTGAGCGGTCGGGTATCGTGCCCGAATGGATCGCCAGCGCCGACGGCGATGCATGCGGCCGGCTCGAAGATACGCGTCAGGCCAAGCGTTTGATCGCCGATGATGGCGCCGAATTGTGCTCTGCTCACCTGGGCTGTTTTGCGTGGCGTTCATCCGCAGCCGCGATGAGTGTGATGAGCGCGGCCCGCCGCCGTGCGAGCCGGTTGGGCCTGCCGGCGGTGTTTGTTGCCGTCGATAGCGCCGATGCCGCGGAGCTGGGAGCGGCGGCGGGTGGACCATCGGTTACAGTCGCCGGCGCGACGGTCTATGGCGTGAACCTGCCGGCCGGTTTGCGTTGGTCGATTTCGTCCTCGGAGATTTGAACCATGAATCCCGCTCCGCGCGTCACAACCCTGGCGAAATGCATACTGGCCGAGTCGAACCTGCTCGACGGCGCGTATTTCGCGGCCCTCGAATCCGGTGCAATGTCACTCGAACAGTTCCGCGTGTCGCAGGCGCAGTTTTTCTATGCCGTGCAGTACTATGCCCGGCCGATCGCGGCGCTGATATCGCGCTTGCCCGATCCCACGCAACGACTCGACCTCGTGCATAATCTGGTTGAAGAACACGGCAATTTTGACGAAGCCAAGTTCCATCCGACGACGTTTGGCCGGTTCCTCGCCAGCATCGGCGGCCAGCGCCCCGATGTGGGTGGCGTTGCGATCGGACCCGTCGTCCATGCGTTCAACGCTACGCTAATCGGCGCCTGCACAGGTGACGATGTTGAAACAGGCATCAGTTGCCTGGGTATTATCGAATTGGCGTTTGCCGGCGTGTCGGCAGCGATCAGTCAACTCGTCGTCAAGCGCGGCTGGATGCCGGCCGATCAGGTGGTTCATTATGCCCTGCATGCCGGGCTGGATGTCGAGCATGCACACGAATTCTTCGCGATGGTTGAGCCCGTGTTCGACGACCCATGCAAGCGCGCCCCCATTGAGCGCGGGCTGCGACTTGGAGCCTATGCGCTTGAACGGTTGTACCGCGACCTTGCTGAAGACGCTTTGGGTCCTCGCGAAACTCTATTGAATAGAGAGGAGTAGCGCACTTGATTGAAAGTCCTCCAATCACTCGTGACGATGGGCACGACACGCGCTGTGCGGCGTTGCGCAGGATATCCCAGCCAGGAGCTGCGCGTATGAAACTCATTCTCGCCATGGTCCTTACCGCGCTCTGCTTTGCCTCGGTCACGGCGCATGCCGCGAAGCCGCCGGCGATCCGCCACACGCCATGGGTTGGGTTGTTCTCGACAACCAACCCTGGACCGGCGGGCCCGCGCTGACTCACTCCGGCAGCAACACCATGTGGTTCGCCGTCGTCTGGCTCGCCCCCGCGAAAGACTTCGCCGTTCTCGTCGCCTGCAACCAGGCCGCCGCGGCCTGCAACGACGCCGTCCTCGCCCTGATTGCAGACCATTTCGACGGCGCGGGGCGATGAGAGTTTGGGATCTGTCTGACGGATCACCACGGGCCATCCTAGCGGCTTTCGACCGCAGGCTGCGTTGTTCCTCCTCGCCATATTTCGAGGCCGCGCCGAGTCTGCTCACATACGCGATATCTATGACGATATCCGTTGCGTTATTGCGCATGGCGGGAGCAGCACTTTAGGACCCATTGTTCTTCCGACCTTAGCGGCTGAATTACGAACATTGGTCCACCTCCTATGGAGCCAGCGGGACACCAGTAGAACTCGCAACCGCGTTTTTGAATGAATTTCGCAAGTTGCAGGCCAAAATGACGTAGGAGCGGTTGGTCGCACTGGCCATCGCATGCAAAAAGGCAGTGCTCTAAATTTTTCGATCTAGCCGCGAAATACCCCCACCTCGGACGTGAGTGAGGACGGTCGCTACCGGATCGCGTCCATGCTCCAGTTTTCAGTATACCATCATTACCACAGTTTGGCCGGGCTCTCGGTTAGTGCCGCCGTTCGGTGACTCCTCTTGCGAGGGTGGGAACAAACACAAGAGAGAAGGAGATCACGTTATGCCGCAAGGCCTTACAACGGTGCTCGTCGTCGCGATTCTGGCTAACTGCCTGCTGTGTCTGGTGGTTGCGGCTGGCGTGCTCGGGCTGAAGATTCTGGTCAACCTGCGATTGAAAACGCGAGACGCAAATCCGAATGTCAAGACTAGATCACTGCGGCTGAAGTTCCATCGCATTCAAATTGTGAGCGGCTTGCCTTTGTACGTCCAGCGAAACACCTTGGCCATCGTGTTGTTGAAGTATGTGATGAAGGCCGAGAGTTTCTCGCGAAGATTGGCGGTGGA
>JBBRHH010000084.1:0-14877 GCA_038222915.1 Tepidisphaerales bacterium | reverse complement strand
GCCGACGATGAGGAAAGGGCCGCTGGAGATGGAGGCGGCGTTGAGCCAGTTGGGGCCGACGTTGGCGGTGAGGGTCATGCGGCGGTCGTTGCCGCCGTAGCCGGGCTGGGGCCAGACGCCGGTCTTGTTGCAGATTTCCTTGATGGCGGACCAGAAGGGCTGGCGATCGAGATCGATGCTGACGCGCGGCCAGTCGCGTTGGGTCCACATCTGGTTTGGGAAGACGCGGAATTCGGTGTGGGCCTGTTTGGCGAGGGCTTCGAAGATTTCCTTCGGCTGGACGTCCTTGAGGTGCATGGTGACGAGGGTGGGGCCGGCCATGCGGGCTTCTTCGATAAGGCGCAAGATGGTTTCGGCGCGGGCCCTGGTTTCTTCGTCTTTGGGGGATTGCAGGGTTTCCTGCAGGTGGGTGGTGGCCTCGTCGCCGAAGGTGACGAGCTGGTCCTGGGCTTTTTGCCGAGCCGGCCAACTGTCGTCGCCGAGCTGCTCGATGAGGGTGTTGATCTGTGCGAGGTTAGGGGAGGGCTGGGTCGCGGGCACGACGACAAGCGGCTTTGTGGTCGGGGAAGGCTGAGTGGCGGGCGCGACGGCGAGGGGTTTGGTTGTGGGGGAAGGTTGCGTGGCTGGTGCGACTTCCTGGGCGATCGTGAGACCAGCGAAGACGCCACTACACAAGACGAAGCCGCCTGCGAGATGCAACATGTTCTTCATGGTCTTCCTCCGGATGATCGACTCAATCCTTCTGTTTGGCGGCCCCCAATTCGCGGGAAATCTCGCTTTCCAACTGATCGAGCTTGGAGAGCTCGGTTTTTTCGGAAGCCACGACGTCGGCCTGGATCATGCGGTCGATTTCGTCGTCGCTGACGAGGCCGTCCTTGGCGGTCTGGCCGGAGGCGGAGTTGGCGGATTGTTCCATGGAGTCGAGGAAGATTTCCATGCGTTCTTCCATGGTGGAGGCCTGGACGAGGGCTTTTTCCCACTGGGCCTGGGTTTTGGTGAGATCGAGCTCGCCAAAGACGCGGCCGATCTCCTTGGCCATGATGGTCATGGATTCGGCGAACTCGGCGCTGGACTCGGCCTGCTGATGGATGAGCATGGCGTTCTTGATGCCGAGCAACTGGCGCTCGAGCATTTTTTTGACGGTGGCGGTTTTTTTGAGTGCGCCGCGGATGAACTGGTATTGCTGCTCGTCGCCGATCTTGCGGGCGTGCTGGGCGTTCTTGATGAAGTCTTCGGAGAACTTCTCCTGATTGCGGATGCTTTTTTCGATGGAGCGCATGCCCTGGCGGATTTTCATCTCGCGCTCAATGCGACGTTCGTCCTTGGACTTGAACAGACCCATTCGATCACCTCAACTCTATCTTAAGCGCGGCGCAGGTAGTGCAGGAACTGGGCGATGCGGACGAACGGATAGATCGCGACATACATGATCCATTCGGCAAGGTTCTTACGGTGCATGACGGTCATAGGTCCTTTTCCATCGCAGCGTTTCGTTTTCGGACCACGCCCTCGGCCTGCTCGAAGGCTTCTTCCTGTTTTACCGCGCCTCTGTCGAGATCGTTCCAGATGTTCATGAGTTCCTGGCCGGCGTTGGTGAGGCCTGCGCCGGCGAGGGCGTCCTTGTCGGATTGGGCGCCGAGGTCGAGAAGGGAGTCGAGGCGGTCGAGGTAGACTTCCTGGGTGACGGCGTCGTCCTCGATCCAGCCGCCGATGCGGGCGACGTCTTTGTCGGTGAGGTTGAGGCGGCCGAGGCTGCGGCCTTTCTGGCGATTTTCCTGCACCATGCGGAGGCGGCTGATGGTCATCAGCTCCTTGGTGCGGAGGTTGAGCTGGCGGGCGGCCATCAACTGCTCCTGCGACTTGAGCTCAAATTGCATGGCGAGGGCTTTGCGCAACTCGGCCGATTTGTTGGATGCGCCCTGATCGAAGATCTTCTGTTTGTCCTTGCTGACCTGATCGATTTTCTTGAAGAGCTTGTCGCGGTCTTTTTCGAGGAGAATTTCTTCGCGGCGCAGTTCCTTTGCGCCCAGCTCGCTGAGCGTTTTCTTTCGGTTGAATAGGCGGTCGATGAGGGCCATGGGGATCAGCCGGGTTCGGGGTCGCTGCGGCGGGGCTCGGAGGCGACCGGTGCGGCCGGCTCGTCTTCCTCGTGTTCGGTGATGGTGGATTGGGCGGCCTTGGGGCGTTCGGTGGGCTGGCGGATGGATTTGGGTTTTTCTGCGACGGGTTCGGGCTCAGGCGGGTTGGATTCGCGTTCGAGTTCTTCGTAGAGGGCCTGTTCTTCGTCCGTCATGCCACCGAGGGCGGAGACACCCATTGCGCCGGCGGCTTCGTTGTCGGCCTGCAGCTCGGCGAGGACTTCCTCGGCGGCCGCGGCGTCGGAGGCGAGCTCTTCGGAGTCGGGGAGCTTGGCTGTCTTGCCTTGCTGGACGAGTTCGAGGTTGTGCAGATGGGTGGAGACGACGTTGATCTGCTGGTTGAGCATCCCGAGCAATTGCTGGCGGCGCTCGAGGTCTTTGCGGAGCTGGAGCAGCTGGCTGGTGAGGCGTCGCTTGGAGGCGGCGGATTCGGTGGCTTTAAATTGATCGCGCAGGCCGCCCTCTTTTTGTTCGAGGAGGGTGAGCTCTTCGTCGGCGGTGTCGCGCTGGACGCTGAGGGCGGCGCGGCGCTCGGAGAGGAGCGCGATTTTCTTTTCCGTCTCGCCCTTTCGGGCAAACAGCGATTTAACGCGCTGGAGAAATGGCATGTCAGAACCTCCACTCCGCAACGACCCGACGCCGGTGGCGACAGGGCTACCGCCCTCACGGAACAAGACCAGCCGCCCGTCGAGGCGTTTGGCGACGAGGCCTGCATTTTCCTTGGCGTATGCCTTGATCTGCGCCTCGACCAGTTGCAGGGGCAGGTGTGTCGCGCCGGCGATCCGCTCCGCGGAGAGGGAGCCGCCGATCAATTCCATTTTGTTCTGATCGATTTCATCGTGCACGCGGGCGATTTTCGATTCGTCTTCTTCGGGGTCGAAGAGGTCAACCAGCGCACGGGTTTCGGCCGGGCCGGTGACGGTCCAGCCGCCGCCTTCGTTGGGCTCGACGAGGATGAGGGTGCGGTTGGCATTGCGTTCGGCGAGCTCGTGGGCTTCGAGGGTGAAGCCGCTGGTGGACATGAGGATGAGGGTGGTGGGGAGATCGGGTTCGCGATCGCCCTGGGAAAGCTGCGAGAGCGTTTTGCGAATGTCGAGCATGCCGAGGGGGGTGGGCGTTTCGCCCTTGAGCAGTTGCTTTGTGGGAGAGACGCAGATGACTTTGAGCCGGCCGACGTTGCGCTTGAACATCATCCACTGACTGCGCCAGAGAGTGACGGAGACGGATTGGCCGATGGGCATCTGGGCCTGGAGCTCTCGGTCGGGGACGTCGAGCTCGACCATGAGGCGTTTGAGCTCGACTTCCTTGTCTTCTTTTTGAATGCGGCGTCCGAGGGTGGGGATGGGGCGGCGGCCGTTAACAGTGTCTACGCGCAGGCGTTCGTCGTCGAGCAGGCGATCGAAATGATCGATGATCTGTTGCTCGGCCTGACGATGCAGCGATGGTTCGGGACTACTTCTCATGCTTTTGGATCACCTCAAACCCCCGGTCTGTATCCTGCCGGGCCGCTTCTTGGCGCCGATCGGCGGCGCGCCGGGCGGCGACGATGCCGAAGATGAATGCGGCGCAGATGACGCACCAGATCCAACCGACTTCGCCATATATCCAGAATAGTCGCGGCATAACGTCATTGCATTAACACGCCGACGCCCACAATTCCAGTGCCCATGATAGATACCCTGTGCCAAGCCGTCACACCATTGGCTGTTGTTGAAGCCTGTAGCGGCTGTTGGCGGCGATCTGCTGGCCACACCGGCGGCAGAAGCGGGCGGTGGGCAAGTTCAACGCACGGCAGCTTTGGCGGGCGCAGACGAGGCCATTTTGATTTGCGTTCTGGCCCATGGCACGGGGCGGCCGGGGGGCGGGGGGCGCGAAGATTGCTGAAATGCACCGGCCAATTAATCGGAAGAAGGTGACCAGGAGCCAGCCGCCGAAAACGACGGCGGTGATGGCGATAACGCCCATGATCAGGAGAGAGACAAGAATGCTTTCGTGCATATTGCACCGCCTAGCAAAACATCAGCAGTTTGCGTCGCTTACACGGAGGTAAAGTTCTGGCCACAGAAGATACAGAAACGGTCGTCTTGATCGGGATAGGCGCCGCACTGGGGGCAGCGTTTGACCTGGGAGACCAGTTGGAGGCCGCAATGCATGCAAAACTGATCTGCCGATCCGATGGGCTGGCGGCAACCGGGGCACGCTTTGCTCATATCGCTGGCGTGCAGATGGGGAATGGCGGGAGGGCGCGGCATTGTTGAGCCAAAGGATTGGCCGCCGGAGAGGTGTGTGATGAAGTCGTCGGCCGAGGCGAAACGTTTGTCGAGGCGCGCGTAGGAACGCTTGAACGCTTCATCGAGATATTTCGGGACGGAGGGGTTTACGTCGCTGGGGAGATCGGTGCCGGCGGGGCGCTCGCCGGTGAGCATTTCGAAGAGGACGACGCCGCAGGCGTAGATGTCGGCGCGGGCGTCGACGTCGATGCCGCTGCGCTGTTCGGGTGGCATGTAGTCCAAGGTGCCGGAGATTCTGCGGGCGTCGTCGGCGTTCATGGAGGCGGAGTAGGCGATCGATTCGGCGGCGACTTTGGCGACTTTGCCGAGGCCGAAATCGGTGACCTTGATCAGGCCTTCGGCACTGAAGCCTTCGGTGCGGGTGCGCTGGTTGACGAGGATGTTTTCCGGCTTGATGTCACGATGGACGAGGCCGTTCTTGTGGGCGTGGGAGAGGCCGGCGAGCACATGCTTCATAACAGCAACGGCGTCGGCGACTTTCAGGGAGCGATCCTGGATCAAGGGTCGAAGGCTGCTGCCGGGGACATACTCCATGACGAGGTAGGGCGGATCAGCGTAGGGGTCGAAGCCCATGGCGCGGACGATGGAGGGATGGACGAGGCCATGAATGGCTGCGCCTTCGCTCTGGAGATTGCGGATGTATTGGGGATCGGTGGGAATTTTCACGGCGACGAACTGGTCGCTCCAGACGTGGTGGCGGGCCCGCCACACTTCGCCGAAGGCTCCCGCGCCGATGCGCTCTTCAAGAAGATATTCGCTGATCCGTTGATTCGGTGCCGGCATCAATGCCTCGCTTTTCTCATTCCAGTTTTTCAGCGATCCAGTCACACGTTAACAGATTATACGCCGCCGCGATCAGTCCGCCGACGCCTACAAATGTGTAACCGGTGGGACTGGTGATTTTCCATTGAAACAGCCACAAAAGCAGTGCCACCTGGAGGAGCGTATACAATACCACAAGCGCTCCACCTGCCAGATTGCTTTCGAAGCGGGCAACCCAGCCGATCAGGAAGAAGCTGGCCCATGGCCAGAGCAGGACGATTCCAAACCAGGCGATGATTCTACCCGTGCCGCCGACGATTGACGACCGGGTGGAGGGATCCATCTGCCACCAGGAGACACCGCCCGCGATGACGGCGACGGCGAGGAGGCCGGTAACAACTTTCCCGGCCATGGTTTTCAAGAACTCCATACCGGCATGATTGTACTCACGGCGGCGGGCTGGGCACTTATAAAATGTGGGGGAAATTCTGGATGCACCACGGAGATCCCAGGAGGACACGGAGGATTTCAGAGATCTCAGATTTGAGGGCGCGGCGATGACTTCGGGTGAAACTTTGTTGGATGGGTTGCGTCTGAGGCGCGTTGCGGTCTCTTTGCGCACTTCTTTTGGAGACTCTATGCGTACTTTTTCACGTCGGGCGATTTGGTTTTGTGTGGGGGCTGTGTCTCTGGTTGGAGTTGCGGTGCCGTTTGGCGATGCGGCCTGCTGTTACTTCTCGGCTAAGGACAAGGATGTGAATCAGCCGGCGCAAAAGGCGTTTATTACTTTTGATGGGGACAAGAAGGAGGAGAGCTTTACGGTGCAGCCGAAGTTTGAGGGGAATGCGGCGGATTTTGGAATGGTGATTCCGACACCGGCTCGGCCGAAGCTGGATGAGATGCCTCGGGATTATTTTAAAGAGCTTGCCGTGTTCACGATCCTGAAGCCGATGGACATGACCAAATACAAGATGTCGACCAAGTTCAGCATACGGGCGGCGGCGGGCGGCGGCATTGTCGAAAAGGCAAAGCATTCTGTGAAGGTGTTGGAGGCCGGGGTTGTCGGGTCGTTGGATTATAAGATTTTACAGGCGGACCAAGCGGACGATTTGTATCAGTGGTTGAAGGACAACAATTACACGTACAGCGGCGATCAGAAGACGCTGGATTTTTACATTCAGAAGAAGTGGTTTTTCACGACGATGAAGATCGACCCCAAGCAGATGAAGAAGAAGGATGACGGGAGCTATGAGGGGGAAGTGACGCCGACGCGATTTACGTTTGCGTCGGAGAAGATTGTTTATCCGCTGAAGATCACGCAGTTAAGTGTGAAGGACAAGACCGAGGCGCTGTTTTATGTGCAGGCCAAGGAGAAGATGGATTTGCCGAAGGACTTCAGCTACGAGATGACGTTTGTGCCGATGTGGAACCAGGCTTTGTCTTACGCGATTGCGGAGAAGGTGACGGATCAGGAAAAGACCTGGCGCGACACGACGAAAGATGTGCTGCCCAAGTTACAGCAGCAGGAGCAGGACATGGTGAAGAACCAGCGTCAGCCGGCGACGCTGGAATGGGCGAAGAAGATCACGCAGGACGATGTGGACATGCTGGGCGGGGATAAGAAATATGATCGGGAGGCTCCGCAGGAGGATGTGGACAAGCTGAAACTGCTGAAGGGGCACGTGCAGAAGGGGCTGTTCATCACCAAGCTGCGGAAGGTTTTTGGGAAGGATGAGATGGGGGAGGATCTGGAATTTGTGCGGGCGATGGTGGAGGGGAAAGAGGACAATGTGGAGCACTTTTCGATCTTGCCGACATCGCCTCCGTGATTATTTTGACTTTGGGGGCATGGAGCCCATCGTTTTGGTTTTGATGCGGCAGACGTTGTGGTTGGCGCAGATGTAGAGCGTTGAACCATCGTCGCCCCAGGCGCAGTTGGCGGTGGGGACGCCGGTGAGCAGTGTGCCGAGGTGTTTGCCTTCGGGGGAGATGATGAGGAGGCCGCCGGGGCCGCCGAGCCAGATGTTGCCCTTCGTGTCGAACTTGAAGCCGTCGGGAAGGCCCTGGAGTTTTTTGGCTACGAGCGGGGCGGAATCGAAGAACACCTTGCCGTTGGAGATGACGCCGTCGGGCTGGAGGTCGTAGCGGACGATGACGGGATTTTTCGGGTCGGAGACGGCGACGTAGAGGCCTTTGCCGTCGGGCGAGATGGCGATGCCGTTGGGGAATTTGAGCGGTGCGGTTTTTCCGTCGGCGTAGGAGATGGTGTCGGTCGGGAGAAGGCGCGGCTTACCGCCGGGCGGGACGAAGTAGACGCCGTTCACGTCAAGTTCGCGATTGGATTCAATCATGCCGTAGGGCGGATCGGTGAAGTAAAAATTTCCCTTTGTGTCGAAGCAGAGATCGTTGGGGCTGTTGAAGCGCTTGCCGCCCATCTGATCGGCGAGCGGCGTGATAGTGCCGTCGGCTTCGAGGCGTGCGACGCGGCGGTTGCCGTGCTGGCAGATGACGAGATGGCCATCGAGGTCGAGGGTGAGGCCGTTGGAGCCGGGCTCGCCGCCGCGCGGGGCGGTGTTGTTGTAGCCGCTGGGCTGGAGGTAGGGTTTTACGCCATCTTTTTGCGTCCAGTGGTAGATGGTGTTCTGGCGGACGTCGCTGAAGAAGAGGCCGTCATCGGCCCAGACGGGGCCTTCGGACCAGTGGATGCCTTCGACGAGAATTTCGACTTTTGCGTCGGGGGCGAGGAGGGCGTCGAGGGCCGGGTCCAGGCGCTCGATTGTGCCTAATGTGCCGGTGGCGTTTTTTGCGACCATTGGCGGATTTTCGTTGTTGGCCATGGGCGACAGGTGCGCCGGGGGGATGGGCGAGGCGGCGCAGGCGACCGCGAAAAGCACGGGCAGCAATAGAAGGGAGTGCGCAAGCAGCTGGATTCTCATGGGCGGGTTACTCAATGAGGGTTTGGCGGCGTCAAAGAATTTGCTAAACGGTCTACTTCGCGGGCGAAATTTCGAAATGGAGGGTTTGCGGCTTCGCGGCGGCGCGGATTTTTTCGTCGGCGGCTTCTACGGTTTTGGTGAGGGCTGTCAGTTGGTCCTTGAGTTCCGGTGCGGCGTTGGGGGCGAGGACGCGCTGGGAGAGGCCGCGCCATTGGCCGACGATGCCTTCCTTGGCGTTGACTGCGCCGAGGATGGCGCGGGCCTGGGCGACTATGGGGTTTACTTCCTTGGTCTTCGGGTCAGCTCCGAAGGAGGTGAGGTTTACGCCGGCGCCGAGTTCCTTGGCGGTGAGGGTGGCGGTGGGGATGTTGTTGATCTTGATGGCGTAATTGCCGTCGGTGAGGCCGGTGACTTTGAGGGTGTATTGGCTGAGGGCGAGGATGGTCGGATCAACCGACATGACATCACGTGCTTCGTCAGGGATGGGGAAGGCGGAACGTTCGTCGAGGCGATCAAATTCAATTTTGCCGCCGTCGGATTTGAGAGCGTCGACCTTACAAGCTTTGGATTCGGCCAATTTTCCATCGCCGATGGTGACGCTGCTGACGAAGCCGTCGGTGCCGAGTTCCTTCAGGAGAGCGGCGGCCATCATGAGCTGGCCGGGAGGGCCGGGGTGGACGCCGTCGCCCTGCATGGAGACGGGGCGGACTTTGGCGGCGTCCTGGGCGGCGATGAAGGCGCGGAGGTGATCGATGCCGGCGACGGTGTCATCGCCCGAGATGGCGCGGAGGGGTGACAACGCATTGGCGACGTTTTCTTTGGGTTTGTTCATTGCCCAGACGTCGGCGATGGCGTGGAACTGATCGGCGAAGGGGATGTTTTCCTTGGCGGCGAATTCCTTGAGGGCAGTGGCGTATTCGTTGAGGCGGTTTTTCGGGCCCATGGCGGCGATGGTGGAGCCGTTGTTGATGGGGCTGGAGGTGAGAATGATTGGCCGGGCTTTGATGGCGCGAATGCGGTCGACCATGGTCTTCATGTTCTCGACGAATTTATCGGTCGGTGTTCCACCCTGGTCGTTCATGCCGAGTTCGACAGAGACGACGGTGGGGTTCCAGGCGGCGATGTCGTAGTCGAAGCGTGCGAGAGTGCTGGGGATGGTGTGGCCGCCGACGCCGGAGTTGCGGAAGGAGAACTTGAGCTGGGGATAGTGGGCGAAACAGTAGGCCTCGAAATAGTTGGAATGGAGGTGCTGGGCGGTGATGCTGTCGCCCGCCATAACCCAGATATCGCCGTCTTTTAACGAGAAATCAGCGCGAGCGACGGCGGCGAATGACGATAATACCGATAGGATAAGCAGCAACAGTCGGGCGAGATTAGCGCGCTTCATGGGTTCCTCTTTGATTGTTGGACGTGGCCATTTTTTCGGACTTGATGTTCGGAATGGTCTACTCAACTTCGGAAGGCTAACCACCCGAGCGATCAACGGCAATGGTTTGTCGGGGCGGCGCAAGTAATCGGGGCCGGGTGCAATGCCGTTCAAGAGCCGGTACAACTTTGGGGATGGGGCACGAACACTTTGATCCGCTTCGCAAGCTGGATGACATGGCCGGCCTGATCGCGCATGTGACGGGCGAGCCGGTGGAGCGGGTGGTTGCGCGGCTGGAATCGGAGCGGGTGCGGCCGGGGCATTCGGTGGCGGATGATTTCGCGAAATCGGGCGGGCCGCGATATGTGTGGGGGCCGCACATGGAGGCATTTTATGGGGAGACGGATGCGTTTATTTATGAGTTGGCGGTTTGGAATCGCAACCGGATGAAGGCGGGGCTGCGCCGTTGGACGGAGCGGCATCTGGCGCGGCAGAATCGGCCGCTCGATCTGCTTGGGATAGGGGATGGGCTGGGGTTTGATTGCCTGCATCTGGCGCGGAAGCAGCATCGGGTGACCTATTTCGAGCTGCCGGGGAAGGGAGAGCGGTTTGCGCGGGCGCTGTTTGAGCGGAGCGGCGCGGCGGTGGCGGTGCTGACTGATCCGGAGGCGATTGGGCGAGAGGCTTATGACGCGATCACGTGCTTTGATGTGCTGGAACACGTGCCTGATCCGCCGGCGATGGTGTGGACGCTGGCGTCGCATTTGAGGCCGGGCGGATTGCTGTATATCAGTGCGCCGTTCTTCATGATTCATGGCGGATATCCGACGCATTTGAAGTCGAACCGGAAGTACTCCGGGCGGCTGGCGATGTATCGCGCGGCGGGGTTGCGGCTGGTGGGTGGGACGATGTCGTGGTGCCCGGTGATTTTGCAGAAGCCGGGAGCGGAAGGCGCTTCGCGCTCGACGCTTGGCTGCCTGGGCGTGACTGCGATGGGGCCGGTGTTTGCGATCGGGCGATTCGCGGCGTGGCCGTTCGCGCCGCTGCATTGGGTGCGCCGCCGGGGCAATCGGGTGTTTCATTAATTTCCACGCCGGGCCGGCCAGACTTCGAATCTGTTGCGCGACCACTCCTGCCGAGGTTCGCGTCCCTCACTTTTTCTCGATCTTCTTCAGTGCCTCGGCGGCCGCGGTGCGAACGCCCGCGTCGTTGTCCTTCAGCCCCAACCGCAGCGATGGGATCGCCGCCTCTGCATCCGGGCCGACCGCACCAAGGGCTTGGGCATAGGACGCCCGGTAGGCGGCGTCCGTGGTCCCGGACTCGAATGCCTTCAGCAGTGTCGGGACCGCATTGCGCCGGGTCGTCTGGTCGGCCGGGGTGGCGTATAGGCCCTGAAGCATATTTGCCGCTGCGGGCAGATCGCCCGGGTCGAGACGCGCCGGCTCAGGCACCACACCGGGGCCGATCTTCCAGAGCAGCACGATAATTTCAGCCCGCAGGCGCTGGCTGGCGTCTCCCTTCTGCAGCACCTCCCGCAAGACGGGGACCGCCGCCTCTCTCGCTGCCTGGTCGCCGATGCGGACCAAGGCGCGGGCGGCGAAGTGGCGCACTTCAATGTCTTTGTCCTTTAGCGCGTCGGTGAGCGGCGGCACGGCGGCGTTGGCCTCAGGCCCGATTGCGCCCAGCGCGCCGGCGGCGCCCCAGCGGACGACGGGGTCCGTGTCCTTCAGCGCGGCGACGAGCGCCGGGACCGCCGCGATCGCCGCCGGGCCAGCCCGCCATAGGGTCGCGCTTGCATCTCTGCGGACGGTGACGTCCGCGTCCGCAAGCGCCTTTCCCAGGTCGGAGACGGCCGCCTTCGCGCCGGGTCCCAGGCGCCAAAGGGCCATCGCCGCCTCGCGGCGGATCCTGGTCTCCTTCTGCGCGAGCGCCTGCCCCAGAGAACTGGCGGCGATGTCCACGTCCCTGCCGATGTCGGTCAGCGCCTCCGCGGCCTTTACCCGGACGATCCCGTCCGCGTCGTCCAGGGCCAGAGTCAGCGGCCGGAGCGCGTCTTTTCCCTCGGGCCCCACTTGGCCGAGTTCTTCGGCCGCGTTGGCCCGGATCGACGCATTTGCATCCTTCAATTGCGTGACGAGGCCCGGCACGGCCTCTGCGTCGCCGGTGCCGACGCCGACTACGAAGTCGGGACGCGACTTCAGCGCGTCACTCAAGTTGCCGATGGCCGCGGATGCGCGGATGCGCCAGATGCGGATCTTGTCGTCCTGGTTGAGGTTCCGGTATGCCGTCTGATTGTCCCACAATTCCAGGGGGCCGCCGCCAGCGCCGTCGTACCGTGCGGCCGGGATTACCACCTCCTTGCCATCAAGGATTGCGGCGACATATCCGCGGAGCTTGTCCACCGGCCCGGCGTACGCCCAGGAGAGAGCCCGCTCCTCGAACTCGTCCACCGTCCAGAGCGCATCCTTTCCGCCCCAACTCATGTACCAGAACCGGCCAACGCAGACCGCCAGAATCTTGTTGTCGCCGTTGTGGAAGGCGATCGCCTCCTCGCCAGGTTTGGCCCAGTCGAGAATCGAGTGCGCGGCGCGTGGACGGGGGTTGTCGCCCGGTACTGGCGCGTCGGCGACGCGCCGCCTGACGACCTGCCGGATCTGATCTGTTGGATAGGCGCCCTTCAGATCGGCCACCTTCTTGTACACAATGAGCCCTTTCTCGCGGCTGACCTTCTCGACCCGGATGACGGCGATATCCATGGAGTCGTACTGGACCAAGCGGCCCAGGGTGGGCGAGCGGTCGATGTAGGCCGGGGCGGGGCCGGCCAGAGAGACCAAGATGATGAGTGGGTAGA
Organism: Tepidisphaerales bacterium; assembly: GCA_038222915.1. Taxonomy (GTDB): domain Bacteria; phylum Planctomycetota; class Phycisphaerae; order Tepidisphaerales; family Tepidisphaeraceae; genus JBBRHH01. The sequence goes on along the minus strand of JBBRHH010000084.1, from coordinate 2,533 downwards.
GGAGTCGCTTCATGGCCAGATTGGCGTGGGAGGTGAGCTTTGAAGGGGAAAAGCCGAAGGAGAGAATCGAACTCTCAACCCCCGCTTTACGAAAGCGGTGCTCTACCGTTGAGCTACTTCGGCGCGGTCATGCGGGGCGATACGTGATGTATCGGCTGCTACGGTAAGAGAATAAGCCATGGTTCGGGATCGATCAAGTGATTGGATGACTTCGCGGCGTTTCGAGGGCGAACGGGCAGGCGAATCTCAGTTGGGCGTGGTATACTCGTGTAGCCGGAGTAGGAGGCTTTTATGCGCCTGATGCTTGTTTTTGGATTTGTTCTTTCGCTTGCGAGCGCGACGTTTGCCGAGCCTGCCACGCAGCCAGCGCCGCTGGCTGTTCCCGTGGTTTTGGTGATGCCGTTTGCTCCCATTGGGGATGCGACGCGTCTGGGCTGGGTGGGGCAGGCGGTTCAGCAGAACATGATGACGGAGCTTGCGCGGGTGCGGAGTTTGAAGGTGGTGGCGGGGAAGATGGAGGCGGGGGCGGCGAATGATGCGGATGCGGTGAAGAAGATCGCGCGGGAGGCCGGGGCGGTGTTCGTGATCTTCGGGAATTTTCAGTTGGTGGAGCCGGATCTGCGGATTACCGGCGAGATGATTGATGTGGGGACTGGCCAATCGATCGCGGGGTTGAAGGCGACGGGGGCGCTGCGGGATTTGTTTGACATGGAAGATACGCTGGCCGGCCAGGTGCGACGGACGCTGGTGGCGGCGCAGCAGGCCGCGAATCCTCCGGCGGCGGGCGCGGCGCCACTGCCGGGGCCGATTGCGAAAGGGCCGCCGGCGGGTATTGAGCCTTCTGGACCGTTGCGTGCGCCGTATCCCTGGGAGGTGGAGTCGAACATGGATCCCACTTACCGCCGGGTGGCGCGCGAGTATCGGTATGATGCGCCGGACTATACGTGGTTTGGTGGGTATTTTGGCGGATATGGGAATTACGGGTATGGCGGGCGATATTCGCGGTCGTATGGGTATTCACCTTCCTACAGCACGCCACAAATTGTGATTGTGAACGTGAATAACACCACGCCTGCGGCACGGCGGTGAATCACATTCCGGCGGGCGGGTCAATTGGTGGGTCAATCGATCTGGGAATTCATCCGATGGGAATATTGACGGTCTTGCATCGATGCGGATAGTACGCGGCCATGACGCGTGAACAATTGGCCAAGCGGATTGCCGACGTTGCCCTGTTGCGCGGGGAATTTACCCTGCGCAGCGGACGTAAGAGCAATTTCTATCTCGACAAGTACCGGTTCGTGACCCAGCCGGATGTGCTGGCGGAACTGGGCAGAATGTTTGCCGCGAAGATACCGGCGCATGTCGATCGGATTGCCGGGCCGGAGCTTGGCGCGGTGCCGCTGGCGGCGGCGGCCTCGATGGCTTGCGGCAAGCCGTTTGTGCTGGTGCGAAATCAGAAGAAGGATTACGGAACGGCCAAGCAGGTCGAAGGCGTTCTGAATCCGGGAGAGACAGTTGTGATCATTGAAGACATCATGACGACCGGCGGACAGGTGATCGAGGCGGCCAAGTCGCTTGAAGCACTGGGCGCGCGGGTCGATCGGATCCTGGGCGTAATCGACCGGCTGGAAGGCGCACGGCAGAACATCGAATCGGCCGGCTTTGTGTTTGAGAGTTTGTTCACGACGGAGGATCTGGGTGTTCGCTAAGCTGCATAAGGTAAGACAGGTTGCGGATCAGGTTCGCCGGCGGGTGCGTTACATGGCGGGGAAACCGGATTTGACGCCGTGGATTATTCGGCCGGCGGGGCGTCGACCCAACGATGCGTATGTCGATTTCGCGTTTGGGCTGGATTACGTCTCGCAGAACGGGCAGTTGGTGCGGATGTTAAAGGACGCGATGGGGCCGCTGGGGATCAGCTTTCTGCTGGTGAATAACAGCAATGTGGAGCAGGTGATCCGACAGACGGAGAGCGGGCTGTTTCGCCCGCATGTGTACCTCGATCTTTGCATTCGGCCGGACAGTCCGTTTGAGCATCTGCTGGATGTCGCTTCGCGAAATGGCATCTACACGATTCGCAAGCCGGAGGACCGGCAGTGGGTTTTAAAATCAAGCTCGCATGAGCGGCTGGAACAGGCCGGGCTGCCGCTGCCGCCGACGGTGATTCTGCGCAAGGATGAACCGGATCGGGATCTGACCAATGAGGAGCGACTGCGGCTTGGCGATCGGTGCGTGGTGAAGCCGTCATTTGGGGAGGCGGCCAAGGGCGTGAAGCTGAATGTAAGCCCGACGTGCGAGGCGATTGGTGCGGCGCGCGATTACAACCGCGATTTTGACTATCTCGTACAGAAGATGATCACGTGGGGTCGGCTGGGCGACAGGCCGGCGTATCTGCGCGGTTACAACGTGCTGGGGCATCGCTCGTTGTTGTGGTGGCAACTGGCGCGGAACGCGTATGCGATGCTGAGCTGGGACGATCTGTATCGCTACGACCTCCTGCCGTGCCTGGATATCATGAACAAGCTGGCGG
>JBBRHH010000083.1:0-14972 GCA_038222915.1 Tepidisphaerales bacterium | reverse complement strand
CTATGCAGCGGCAGATAGTAGACCGACGCGGCTCGCTTGTTTAAGGGCTAGGGCGCCCGTCATCATCTCTTTCGTCTTTTCACCATTGCAGCTCTTCAATGACAACCGCCTGTTGGTCAGCCTTCAGGGCTCCCACCTGATCAATCTCTTGGACGAAGGACACCTTTTGCCGTGTGATCTGCTGGAACAAACGCACTTGCGGCCGCGCTTCTGCATTGAGGTTGCGTCCACGGATCGTTATCCGCTGATTGCCCAGGTGTAGCGTAATCCCGAAGGATGGATCCAGTTCAACGCGGTCGATCCAGCCGTAGCCAATCGCAAGCACGTTTCCGGTTTTCTTGCGAAGCTCCAGCATCACGGCTCGATCGCGTTGGCCGCGAATGATCCCAAATGCCCCCAGGTCCTCCGTTCCATCTGCCTCGAACTCATCCGGCGTGGTCGAGACCGGCCCGTCGCCGCGGTTGAGATATTTGTGCAGCGTCCTATCGCTCATACATCAGATCCTCTCTTGACGGGGATGGCGGTGGGGGCTCTGGGGTCCTGTCGGCCGGCGGAATGACGCGATGCAGGTTCAGGCTCCGTTCGCGATACGCTCGATCCGAGACGAACTCCGTGGCTGACAGCCGCTCATCGGAATGACGCACCGCCTCCAGAAGAGAGGCCTTGTCATCGGTGTATACGACGGCTTGCTTGCGCGCACGCGAGACCGAGACATAAAACTGTTCACGCGAGCTGGCGGGGAACGACTCGGCTGATTGGGCGATGAACACGCGGTCCACTGTGGAGCCCTGGCTGCCATGGCTGGTGCAAACGAAACCGTGCGTCCAGTGGCCCCAGTCGCTAGCGATGGTCCAGCCATTGGTCAGCTTGATGTCGCCGTCCTTGCTGAAATCCTCCACCGTAAAGGTTGCGCCGTTGTTCAGCCGGTGCCCGTCGGCGCTTTGGCCGTTTTGCGTGATGCGGATGAGATCACCCTGCGCCAACGCAAGCTCTTTGGAATGAAACACGGTGAATTTATCGGCGTGCTTGTGTGGGATGGAATCCTTGCCCACCTCACGGCGTTCGCCTTTACGGATACCGCTCGCATTCTGATGGAAACCAATCACGTCGCCCGGCTGAAAATTAACCGGATCGCTCCGGTCCGCCATCGTCAGATGCGCATTCTCCAAGACCCGGAAGCTGCGCTGCTCAGCGCCGAGCATGTATTGATTCTTCTTGCGGCCGTGCTTCGGGGTCCGTTGCAGCTTGGCGCGGATTTCAGCGGTAATCCGTTCACCTTCACTGTGCGTGGGCGACACTACCAGCGCGGACTCTCCGCGCGATACCGTCGCCACGTATTCGTCCGCCAGCGCCTTATAGCGATCCGTCTGGTTTGCTGTCTTGATCCAGCCGAGCGTGTCGAGCCGGCTGAATCCCTCTTCTGTACGCCCTTCACTCAGTGCCTGGACCGCTTCCTTGTAGGTGCCTTTCTGCCGCTGGATTTCCTTGATTTCAGCGGGGATCAGGCCCGCCTCGGTCTCCAGCAGACGAAGGGCCGCACCGCGTTCGACCGCGCCGTGCTGGCGTCGGTCGCCGCACATGACCACCCGGGCATCGATTCTTTGAGCCAGCTCGAATAATCGCGCGGTGGCCTGCGTGCCGAGCAGGCCGGCTTCGTCGATCCACAGCACCGACTCTCGCGCCTGTTCCTGCAGCTTCTCATCTTTGAGCAATCGCGCAACGGTATCAGCGTCGGTGAAGCCCTCGCGGGCAAGCACGCCGCGACTCGCGGCGGCGGAGGGGGCAAACGTGAAAACCTTCGTACCGTTCGCTTGGATGGCCTCGACTGCGGCCTGCATCATCGTCGTCTTCCCGACCCCCGCGCCGCCCCTGACAAGGATGACCCGGTCGGTCGATTCCAGGACATGGCGAACTGCGTTCCGCTGGCCGGCGTTCAGATGCTCTCGCTTGCAGCTATACCCCGGGGTACCGAGCTTAAGACACGTACCCCGTCCGCTTCGTGCAAAGTGAAGCATCCGCGATTCTTCATCGAGCACGGCGTTGGTGGTCGCAAACCGCCTTCCCTTGCGTTCGGCGACTATAAGCTTCTGGCGACTCGCCGCCTCGTCGACGGCCTTGAGAGACGCGTGACCGACGGATCGCTTCATCGCTTCGGCCAGAAGCTCCCGCTCGGCGACGACCGATTTACGCTCAAAGCAGTGTTCTGCTGCCAGCCTCACCGGCTCATCAGCACCCCGGACATGCTCGTCAATCGCCTTTCCGCCGATTTGGCGCGCGATGATTGCAAGCTCGGATTGCTCCTCACCAGAAAGCCGCCGCCGCCATTCCTGCCGCAGATCGTCCATCGAGAGATGCTTCTGCTTGCGTTCCCGTGTCTGCGCGCCCAGATCGTGCTTTACGACCGTCATCGGATTTCCGGCATCACGCGCCGCCTTTTCCAGATCCTTTGCCTTCTGGTCAATCTGCGCGCTTCTTCGCGAGAAGTTATCGAGCGTCGTCTTATCGAAGCCGGCCACCTCCCAACTCTTTTTGCCGCGTACGACGTTGATGCCCAGATCCTGCATCTTGCGCGCCATGCGCACATGAAACCGTCCCTCGAAATAAGGGGCATCGCGTTTGAGGTCGCGGAATTGCGCGGCTTTCCAGCGGTTTTCGGTTTCATCAAACGTCGAATTGAAGACGAAGGCGTGACAATGCAGGTGCGGATCAGGAATACCGCCGACCGGTCTTGACGTAAAATGGGTATGTTCGCCCCAGATCATGTTCCCCGTCACGCGATCTTCATTGGCGCCGCGCTGCCTGACTCGGGTCTTGGCTTCGGCTTCCATTTCGCCCATCGTTTCGCGCACCGATTCACGGAAGGCGTCCAGAATGCGATCATCCTGCGAAAGGGCGTAGAGCAGCGACACGCTTTTGGGCACATGAAAGTTGAAATCGTATCCGACGCTTCGGTCCTGTTTGCGCCGTACCGTCAAAGGCTCGCCCGTGTGCGGGTTCAGATTGTCGCATAGGGCATCCCAGTCTTTCTGATCGATCCTGCCTGAAAGGCCCAGCCGCTCCGCCCCGACGCCACGCCAGATGCCCGCCAGTTCCTGGTGACCCTCGGCGTAATAGTCCGATGTCGTGAAATAGCTCTTGGCCGATCCACCAGCACTATTCTGAATGATTCGTAGCATGGGCCACTCTATCACGCGACCGGTTGAGAAACGGTTAAGAACAAGTCCTGCACACGCTCTGTTGCCAATGCTCATTTGAGTCGGTGCAAGAGCATTTCAGGCGGGTTTCCTTTCAACTCAACGGCTTGTCCCTTTTTCACTGTTGGGTCCACACCACGCGGCCTATTTCACGGGCACGCTAAATCCGTCGCCGGTCCGATCAAGCTGCCAAGGCCGCTTTCCAGAAGCTGGAAGCCTTCGGCCTTTCGCTTGACCGGTGCGCTTGCGCCCCGGACTTGCCGGCTTTGTAAGTGCATGCCGTAAGGCCGCGATGGTCGCGGTCCCAACCAACGAGAAGGAGACACACCATGAGCACGACTAAAGAAACCAGCACGTCCGAATCCCGTTCACCGAGCCACATCGCCTATCAGGTCAAAGACCGGGAGGGCGGCAAGGGATTCTTCACCCGCATCGGCGTGGCCTGGAAACACAAGGACGGCAATGGCTTCAACATCCAGATCGAATGCGTCCCCCTCGACGGCCGCATCACGCTCCGCGTGGCGACCGAGAAGAAGGACTGAAACTAACCAGACACCGGGCGGGCATCGTGCCCGCCCGGCACTTTCACCCAAGGAGACTTCACATGACATTCACCAACCGCCAACGCGCCGACCGCTTCGCCACCAACCTCAACGCCTATTCCGACGATGAGCCCTATATCAATCTTGGCGACTGCCTCGCCGACGCCATGCACTGGTGCCACCTCAACGACCATGAGTTTGAGGACGCACTCGACACGGCTCGGATGCATCTCGACGCAGAACTGCTTGAAGACGCGATGGACGGGGGGAACGTATGAAACATCCCATCAATCCCTTCTTCGACCGACACAGGCATCGTCAGCAGCTTGCGGCCACAGCGGCCCATCAGGTCTACGCAAAGCTGCCGCGGGCTCCGCGTACTGCCAGCCCGGTGCCGCACCTGACCAGCCTTTATCACTTCAGCCGCCCCGGCGAATACGGCGACCGAAGCTATCCGGGCAATTGCGGCGGCAATCTGATTAAGGACTTGCTCCTCTACTTCAGGCCCGGAAGTGTCTTTGACCCGATGACCGGTAGCGGCACTTGCCGCGATGTCTGCCGGGAGGCGGGCATTTACTGCTACTCCAGCGACCTGCGCCAAGACGTCGATGCTTGCGATGCCTCGCAGTTTCCACGGGAGTGTTTCGACTTTGCATGGATTCATCCGCCATACTGGAGGCAGAAGCTTTACTGTGACGATCCGCGCGATCTCTCCCGCACACTGACCTTGGAAGCTTTTCTTGAACGCTACCGGCTGCTTATCGCCAACTGCGCCGGCGCGATCCGGCCAGGCGGCAAGCTCGCGATCCTGATGGGTGATTATCAGGACCGCGAGCGAGGATTCGTGCCGCTCACCTTTCATACCAAGCGGCTTGCGTTTGAGCTGGGCCTGCATCAGTGCTGTACCGACATCGTGCGGTTCAGCCACGGCGCCAGCAGCAGCCGCAAGGTCTATCGCTCCTCGTTCATTCCTGGCCTGCACGACATGTGCATGGTGTTTGGAAAGCGATAGCCGCTCCGTCGCTCCAGGCCGCGACGGGCGAACGCTCCGGACCCGCTCACCCGCGGAAACGGCGGAACAGGCCATAGACTTTGGCCGCCCGCTGGCGGGCGGAACTTGTCCAGGCGTGTTGGCACGAATGTGCCAGAACCTGCTCCATCTGGTCCAGTTCCTCCTCGGAAGCGGAAGAGACCAAACGCATGATTTCCGCGAGGGTCTCGTCATCGCGTTTGAGGCTAAGTAGCCCCGTCATCAGGCCAGCAGCCCGGCCTTGTTCGTACCCTTCCAACAATGAACCCAGTACATCACGAATACCCATGTCCGCTCCAGTGACGACTATGTCGTCTCCAGTAGAAACAACCATTTGTTTGCGACGCGGCTCGGGTATGTACGAAATCCGGACCAGAGTTTTCAAGAGGTATTTATTTTGTGGGGCAAAAACGCAAATGCTGAACCCTCAGCTTTGGGTTTCGCAACAGACAATCTCATTTCAGGAAGCAGCTTTTGCGGGGCGATTCCCCGCACCCCTTTTTATGACAGGCCCGCCAACCCACTCATCTAGCGTGTGCCGATAGGTTTGCCCAGCGCGTTGGGATTCAAATCGCCTCGACCGTGAGCTTGAGACCAACTGCTCGAGCCACCGCTGAAAGCGTTGACAATCGCGGGTTTCCACGGGAGGAAAGAGCGCGGTAGAGGCTTTCTCGCTCAACGCCCGCAGACTTGGCCACTTTCGCGATTCCGCCACGGGCCTCGGCGATTTGCCGCAAGGCGATCAGAAGCACCTTTGGCTCTTCCGAGTCCTCAATCGCTGCTTTCAGATACTCGGCGGCGAATTCCGGGTCGGCGCGCAGCTCTTCGATCATCGCTTCGTCGTGCGACACGCTCGTTTTCCCTTTTACTTTTCGCTTCATTGCTTCCTTGTCCTTTCCTGGTAATCGGTCCAGTAGCCGATAGCGCGCCGAATGTCAGCGGCCTGTTTGCGCTTGTCCCCGCCGCACAGCAACAGCACGATCGCCTGTCCGGCCATCGCATAGTAGACGCGGTAGCCCGGACCCCAGCCAATCCGCAGTTCCCACACGCCGTCAGCAAGGGGCTTGCAGTCGCCGAAGTTTCCGGCCATCAGGCGCGTGAGGCGCACCGCGATCTTCGCGCGCGCCCGCTTGTCCTTAAGGCCCGTAAACCACTCGGTGAACACTTCCGTGCCGGTGCGCGTCACATACCGCCGAAGCTCAATCATCGACCGTATTGTAACCTATAAATCACACGCTGGCAATCGCTCGGTGCAGTGTGCACGCGTCGCAATGCCGTGCATGCGAGACAGCCAACGCGGCGAAGACGCCAATCCCCTCTCAGATTTCGGACTGCCAGTTTAGCGGCCGGTGCTCGCCGTCAAGGTCCCTCCCCAAAGGGTCCCCTCCCTCCGGGCAGATCCACCTTGACCGCTGCGCCCAGCCGCTCCCGTGCCTTCCTCCATGAAAGCTGAGGCGGGGGTTGTGGCGTGTCGCCACGGCCCCGGAGACCTCAAGCGAACACGATTGAGGAGCACGCTATGTCTACTTTCGACCTGTATCAGACCGTCACCGACCAGATCATCGCCATGCTTGAAGCGGGCGTTGTCCCCTGGCGATCGCCCATCTTGGGGCGGACCGCGGCCGGCCATCCGAAGAATCTAAACACCGGCAAGCAGTATCGCGGCGTCAATGTTTTTTTGCTGGCGTTCACCGCGTATGCGAGGGGTTATGGCTCGTCCTACTGGCTCACTTTCAACCAGGCGAGGGAGCGGGGCGGATCGGTGAAGAAGGGGGAAAAGTCTTCGATGGTTGTCTTCTGGAAGCAGTACGAAACGACCGACAAGGCGACGGGAGAGCCGACCCGGGTCCCCGTCCTCCGCTATTACAACGTCTTCAACGCAGAGCAGATGGCGGGCATCGAGATCCCCGACGCGGTGAAGTTCGAGCCGATCGACTTCAGGCCCATCGACGCTGCCGCGTCCATCGTGGCGAGCTATGCCGGCGGTCCCGCAATCGAGCACGGCGGACAGCAGGCATTCTATCGGCCGCTGACCGACAGCGTGAACGTTCCCGAGCCGACCCGGTTCGCATCGAGCGAGGAATATTATTCGACGCTCTTTCACGAGCTGTCCCATTCGACCGGGCATAGTTCCCGACTTGATCGGAAACTGGACTCCAATCCGCAGCCCTTTGGCTCAGCCGACTACGGCAAGGAAGAGCTGGTTGCGGAAATGTCGGCCGCGTTCCTTTGCGGTCATGCGGGCATCACGCCGACCGTGATCGGGAATCAGGCCGCTTACCTTGGCGGATGGCTCAAGCAGCTGAAATCAGACAAGAAAATGATTGTCTCCGCCGCCGGGCAGGCCCAGCGCTCCGCCGACTGGATTCGCGGGGAACGCGGCGAGCACGACTAAGCCGCTGCAATCATTCATGTTTGTCGAGGCGCCGGCTAATCCCGGCGCCTTTTTCTTTGGTGTTTACGATTTTTCAACCATTCGGTGCCATGATTGCAAAACAACCCTCGCCGAAGGCTGAGGGTCTCAATTCTTCGTCAGGGGGAAGACATGCCACGCAAGAAGAAACCTGCTGCAGAGGCAGTGCAAGCCGATACTATCGCCACGGGCACGGCCATCGCCGAGCCGGACGCTCATGACGCGGCAACGCCGTTGACGCGGCCCGGCTACATTGACGGCCCGCCCGTCGCCGAGAATGGAAACGTTGTCGCGCACGCCGAATCGCAGGCAAAGACCTGGGGCGATCCGTATAAAGCCATTTTCGCCAGCCGCGAGAAGGGCTTTGAAATGGGGGAAAACCGCCGATTCAAACAGCGCGTTTTCATATTCGCGGAAAAGCCTGCGGAGGAAGTGCTGGCGAAGCTGAAAGATGCCGGCTTCACCTACCGCGCCAATGAAAAGGCCTGGACCATCCACGCCGACGCTGACACCCGCAAATTATCTGACGAGCTGGCCCGTGAGATTGCCGGCCAGGGCCAGGGCATGAGCCGCTGATGCAATCTGACACGTTCTTCAAGCGTTTCGCCGACCACCAGGAGATCGGCCGCAATCTCACGGACACCCATCTGTCGGTCTTCTATGACAATGGGAGCGACGTGGGTCTGTGGCACGAGGAACGGGCCAGCACGCTCGGCACCGGGTCGGTACTGTTGTCTGATGACGCGGAGATGGCCCGGTACTGGTTTAGAAGGAAGATCTCTTCGGACGACCCGGAACAGCAGGATAAGTCCGGCAGATGGGTCTGGACGTCGCAACGCGATAATGGATTAACGCCGCCGCCCGGAGCGCGCAGAAGGTGAGGCGTCGCAGTTCCCGCAACAGCGGCGACACGTCGGGCCAGCTTCAGATTAACTGGAATGCGCCGGCCGAAAGCGCCTCGGCCGCGGCGGCAGAGCTTTCGCCGGCGTCTGTACCCGTCGAGCCGGTGCAATGGCTGCCATGGGATTTTCGAGACACGTTTCCGCAGCCCATGCCGGAAGCGATCGACGCCGGCCTGATCGCCGATGAGTATACGACGCCGGAGCGTATCAAGGCGATTCACGACGAGCATGCCATCCTGTTGCTCGGGGCACTGCACGAACTTGACGCCGTGCTCGATGCTCGACGTCGCGGCGCATACCCGGCGACCGGGCGGATTCCCCGCACTGATCGTGGCCGGGAACGCCTGCGCCTCTCGCTGGACCGGGAACCCGCTCGCCTGGAAGGTTGGTGGCGGACCCTGTTGGATACGTACCAGGAAGTGTTTGGCCCTGAGGCCGCCGACGCGTTTGGCAAGGCGCTGCGCGCCCGCCATGCGGGTATCGGAATCGAGACGCAGCGGCCGCCGGCGCCGGCATCTCTCGAAGTGCAACCTGCACTCCTCTCGCAAGCGCGTCGCACGAGCCCCGGACGAGTTATTGCCCGCCTCCCCGTCCCTCGTCCCCTCCCCTCAGCCATCGCGGCAGGTCACTTTGGCCACAACGACAGCGGTGCGCCTATCCGGCCTGGCCCCCAGGAAGTGCGGGAAATCACCCAGCAGCACGCCGACAAACTCATCGAAATACTCGACAGCATCGGGATCGCGTCGCCCAACGCAAAGGTCGGCCTGCTTGAATCATTCCAAACTGGCATCATCCGCTACGCCGAAGACTTTGGGCCCCGCGCCGGCGAGCAGCTCGAAGCCCATGTGAAACGTCAGGCCGGACTCAACGCGGGCAGCCGACGCGGTCGCTGAAGCACACTCCAATGCACGATTGTTATCTCCGCAGACTTTGCATCCATGCAAACATGCTTGCAAGCAATATTGATGTCACACATCTTCCCTAAGCGTTGCTTAGGAGACGTTTTCACCGTGAAAACAGTGCCAGCCAGCCTGCTGACCTGCATGAAGGCCAGACGGCATGACGGCTTGCAGGAATGAAAGCATGCATGCAAGCCGGATGACAGGACAGACTGATTTATTGAGTGCCACCTGTCCGTCTGTCTTGCCATCAAGACAGCATGCCGTCTATCAAGTGTGACTGCAGCACATCTTGCCAGCAGGCCATCAACCCGTCACGTCATCCCTCCAGCCGGCCATCAAGCCTGCATGAAATAGTGCTTGCGCTCTGGCAAGCAATCATGCTATCGATTGAGGATGATTATCGTCGTCGCAAACTCAAAGGGGGGGGTCGGAAAATCGACCCTCTCCGTCCACCTGGCAGCGTGGCTGCAGGAACAAGGCCACCGCGTTACCTTCGCCGATTGCGACGCCCAGGAATCATCATCGCAGTGGATTCGTGAAGCCGTCCCCGGTGTCAAACTCGTACGCCTCAACACACCCAACGAGATTCTGAACGAATTGCCGGTATTGGGTGAGGACGCGGATTTTGTAGTCGCGGACGGACCTGGAAGTGACGCGGACCGGGGCAGGGCGCTTTTGCTTCGAGCCGACCTCGCCATTGTGCCGTGCAAGGCCAGCATGCTTGAGGTTCGGGCACTGGCAGCGGCCACCGAAGTGCTCAGGCAAGCCCAGGACATCCGCAGCGGAATCCCCAAGGCCGTCATCGTGCTCAGCATGGTGGGCAAAAACTATCGGCTCACCGCCGACATGAAGGACGCGGCCGCCGCACTCAACCTGCCGCTTGCATCGCGTGCGATGACTCTGCGTCAGATCTATGCCGACGCGCCGGGGCAGGGCGCCGTCGTCTGGAATATGGGCGCACGCGCCAAAGAAGCCGCTGCCGAGGTCGACGAAATCTTCCGCGAGATTCTGTCGGGGACCGCAGCACGCCGGACCCGCGCCTCCGCGTCGCAGTGAAAGAGGAGAGGCCTATGAGCGAACGCCGACCACTTACCGAGGGACTGAAGGCGCCAGCACCGCCCGTTGATGCCCAGCGTGAGCGCGAATTTATCTCCGGTGCAAAATCCACCGCAACACCACCGGCCGCCACGTCGCCGTTCAGCCGAGTGCCCATCAGTACCAGGATTCGCTCAGAATATGCCGAGGCACTGAAACGCGCGTCCCTCGAACGCCAGCTAAACAAGGTCGAACCCAACACACTTCAGGATATTCTGGAGCAGGCGATCGAGCCGTGGCTGAGATCCAACGGCTACATCCGCTGACTTACTCAGTGGAGCCGGGGCGGGGAGTGACATCGACCAGCGGTAATTCCTGCTGCCGGCTGGCACCCTTCAAGTGATAGGACTTCACGAACGCCAGTCGATCGCCGTTGAACATGAACTTGATGTTGACGAAATACACCCCATCGCTCGGGCTGCGATAGAGAAATTCCTTCTCCAGCAGCTCACGCACACCGCGCTGATAGGTGCGGTCGTTGATGCCGTGATCCTTCGCCACGTACTGATTGAGTTTGATTTCGTCCGAGCCAGGATTGGCACGCATCTCGTGGTAAACGAGTTCGAATACCTGGATGCCGGTCTTCGACAAGCCCGCTGCCTGCTTGATGCCGTCGAGGAACAGCTTCACAAAGCGCGTGGTATCGACTTCTTCCTCCCACCAGAATCCGAGGCCGCCGATCCCCTTCAACTCGCCGGTCGAATTATCGACGATGACGGATCCTTTTCCTCCTGGCACGCTGATTCGCTTCGTGCGAGTGGGCAGTCCGTTGGTTTGTGGAACGCTGGGATTGGTGCGGTAGACCGGGAAACCACGCTTCGTGGAGATCTGGTTGTCAGGAATCGCTGCAATCTGGCGCTCAACCGTCATTTTCATGCTCCGAATTTGTCACTAAACAGACAGAGGTATGGCAGTTAAACGACAAAAGTGCAAGCGGATTTTGACGGTCCACCGCCCGATCGTGACGGTTGACCGCACGAAGTTGTCGTTTCGGATTGAGGGAAATCAGACGGTTGAGGGGTTTCTCTTTCTTATACTTAAAAGCATTATCTCTCGACCCCGCCGCCGCGCCACCAGTGAGCGCTGTAGGTGGCGGGGTCGCAGCCCCTGTCGTTTAGAACCAAAAGGCCTGTGGATAACTCAGGCGAAATGACTCGTTTGTGGCTGGATCGCCACCGCAGACTCGCGCGTAGAGAACGGATGCCTGCAGGATGAGGAGCGAGCTCGATGCACCGACAAGGCCCGCAATCAGATTCTGAGGGCGGTCACAGCAGCTTTTGCACTCGTCCCCATCGTTTCACAGCCGGGTAGCTCGATCGCCCCACGCCAGCGAAGTGTCGATTCGTTGACTTGCAGGGACCTGGGTGTTACGCCAGAGACCGGTTAACATCGACACCTTCTATTAGGGGAGCCGCGGATGAGTGAGCCGATAATTTTCTGCCCGAGCTGTAAGACGGAGATAAAACTCACCGAGTCGCTCGCTGCGCCATTGATTGAATCAACCCGCCGCCAGTACGAGCAGAAATTCACGCAAATAGAGGCAGAAGTCGCTAAACGAGAGGCGACGATTAAGGAGCAGCAGGATGCAATTGCGAAAGCGCAGGAAGGCATCGACGAACAGGTTGCCGCCAAGCTGAAGTCAGAGCGTACGTCGATCGCCGCCCAGGAAGCCAAGAAAGCTCGTGAGGCTCTTGCCGATGAATTGGGCAAAGCCAAGCTGGAGACGGCCGAGGTCCACGAGCTACTGCAGCAGAGGGACACCAAACTTGCGGAGGCGCAAAAGAACGAGATCGCGTTACGCCAGGAACGCCAGCAACTTCAACAGGAGAAAGACAGTTTCGAGTTGGACAAGCAGCGCGCCATCGACGCCGAGCGTGTGAAGATTCGAGAGACCGCGATAAAGGACGCGGATGAGCAGGCTCGCTTCAGAATCGCCGAGAAGGAAAAGACGATCACGGACCTTCAGGGCAAGCTGCAGGACGCGCTACGAAAAGCAGAACAGGGATCACAACAGCTTCAGGGTGAAGTCCAGGAACTGGAATTGGAATCATTGCTTCGTGCCAAATTTCCACGTGACACTATCGAGCCGGTGCCCAAGGGAGAGCACGGCGGTGATGTGCTTCATCGCGTTCTGGGGCCGACCGGACAAGTCTGCGGCACTATTCTCTGGGAATCCAAACGCACAAAGAACTGGAGTGATGGCTGGCTTGCGAAACTTCGCGAAGATCAGCGTACCGCGAAAGCAGAAATCGCCGTGGTTGTCACGCAGGTACTTCCGAAGCATGTCGAGATATTCGACCTGACTGATGGCGTGTGGATTACCGAGCCGCGTTGCATCGTTCCGATTGCCACGGCGCTTCGCCAATCGCTCATCGAACTGGCGGGTGCCCGACAGGCAAGTGACGGCCAGCAGACGAAGATGGAGATGGTCTATCAGTACCTCACTGGACCGCGTTTCCGTCAACGGATTGAAGCAACTGTCGAGAAGTTCACCGACATGCAGGAGGACCTTGATAGGGAGCGCAAATTCATGACGAAGCAATGGGCTAAACGCGAACAGCAGATTCGTGGCGTCGTCGAATCGACGGCGGGCATGTACGGCGATCTACAGGGGATCGCGGGGCGGACGCTCCAGGAAATTGAGGGACTCGATATACCGCTACTAGAAGGAACGGCGACTTCTGATATCTGAGTCAAGCACCCATGGACATTGTCAGCGCAGATCAAGTTCTCCAGAACGCCGGTTTCAATCCGCCGGTCTTTCGCGCGCTCATTCCAAACGAGCAGAATTATTCGGTCCTGATATTGCAGCCCAACGGCGCAATCGAAGCAGATGCAAACGGTGTTCGTCATCGCGATGCGCCGCTGGCGGTACAGCAGTTTGGCGGGTTTCTCGCAAAAGCTATGCACGACAACATGGATCTGGTTATCACGCCGGAGTATTCGACACCGTGGAGCGTAGTCGCGGCCGCGATCACTTCTGGCAGCGGGCCCGCTGAAGGGACGTTGTGGTGCCTTGGTTGCGAGAGCGTCAAATACACTGAGCTTGAGCAATATAGACAGGAGTTGTCGGCGCATGTGGCGTTTATCTATGAACCCATTCAGGGCAACACCCAGAAGTTCTTAAACCCGCTCGTCTATCTTTTTCGCACGACACGCAGCGACAAGGGTGCGTCGCGCCTCGTGGCCATCGTACAGTTTAAGACCTATCCGATGGCCGGTGATAACGACCATTTTGAAATAAACGCGCTCGTGCTGGGCACTAAGGTTTACGCGTTTGGAGGTACCGTCCAACAGACAAGGCTGGTATCTCTGATTTGTTCTGATGCCTTGGATTTCACCGATGCAAATGCCGCAGAAATCTACGACCGCGCAATCATCCTCCATATCCAACTGAATCCGAAGCCACGACATACGCAGTTTCGACAGTATCGCACCAAGCTTTTCAGGTCAGCAGGCGATGCTACTGAGCTTCTTTGTGTGAACTGGGCGAAGGATGTCAGCATGACCTTTAACGGAGCGACCAAGTGCTGGCATAATGTCGCCGGCACTGCGTGGTATCTCCGACCAGATGGTTTTGACGCGCGCGACCCAGCTCTGGTCCGCAATCATTGCGGCGGAATGTATTACACTTGGTGTTCGAGCCTGCGTACTCATGTGATGTTCTTGAACTTTGCCCCGGCGGTGTTTCAGATCACCGCAACGAAAGTCTTCCATCACAACGTGGTCGCGGTTCAGTCCCGCCGAATCGGGCCGCGTCCGACGGGCATGTTGAGCTGGGATGCTGCCACTGCGTCATGGATCGCGTTCGCTCCCGATGACAGTTTTGCGGGATTGCTGCCCATGTCGGGCACCGCGACGGACGACCTTCAGGAATTGGCGAGCATCAACCCTTTCAACGCGGAACGGGTGCTGGCACTTGCGGCCGGACAGATGGGGGCGACCGAGCAATGGCATAATGTTAAAGAGTTGGATTCTTGCAATATTCTGGAAGCCGAAACGATCAGACGTGTGACGTTCTGCCAAGACTCTGAACCAGAGGCATTGCAGTTCCGTCAGCAACGCATGAGCAGGTTGCGACACCTATGGGAGGGAATCCTTCCGGTCCCAGCACATCTTCCGTCGTCCCTCGTCGATTTGCAGGCGGGTAAAAAGCTCGGATGGGCTTCCGGTGCCCCGCACCAGAATCTGGTGGCCGAAAACGGCAAGCGCGCGACCGCAATCTATCTGGGCGAGGACGTGACAGCGGAGCAGGCGATGAACGTGAAAACCCAAGCGGCAGAGTATTTGCGCCGTAGCTCCACCGATCACGATCATGAAGTTGAAGTGAAGCAGCGACTGGCCGTGTGGTTCCGCGATCATGCCGGAAACATCGATCTCGCCGGCCGTGACCAGTACATCACATTTGATGAGCCACGAACGGGATCAGCCGTTGACCTCGCGAGGACGGAATGAATTCAAGTGTCGCACAAATTCGAGACAGATTGGCAGGCCATTTCCAAGGTGTCGAGCAGGTCAGCGATACTGTATTGCGATTCACCCGATCAGTTGCGCAGCATCCCTACGCGATTTACTATGTGGACGTCAGTGACCATCTGCCTGCTACGCCGGCGGAATTGACAAGCTATCAAGACGGAATCATCGGAAAATCATATTTCGATGGAGCCAAGAGCCTGCAATGGAGCAATTATCTTTTCTTTGTCCTGAGTGAGTCGGGAGCGAAATCCCTGAAGGACGGTGGCGTCCGTCAGCTTATCGAGCAAGACCGCAGCTATGCCCGCAAATTTGTGGTGAGCGAACAAGAGCTGGAGTCGGCTGTAAAGCCGCTGAGTCTGGCACGTACAGATGCGACTCCCGAAACGAACATCTTCTCCGTCTGGACTGAATTGCTCTC
>JBBRHH010000082.1:0-14973 GCA_038222915.1 Tepidisphaerales bacterium | reverse complement strand
GGCCAATCTTGCGTCTTTGTCGCGGGCTCTTCGTTGCCGAAACTCCGCGTATTTCCTTCCAATACTCGATCGTTTCGTCGCCTCGATCCCGCAACAAATCCGCTGCGCTTGTCCGCGCGGGACTTTCACCACGGACTGCTAAGGCCGTCACCCTGGACCAGGTAAAGCAGATCAGCCACGCCGCTCAGACTGACAAGGTCGTCCAAGGCGAGCGGTCTTTCGGTAACCTGGCCGAAGGGGAAATCGCCTGCATCTTCGAAGCGCCCGATCGCGAGGCCGTCGCCGCATTCTTCACCAGCAAAAACATGCCCGATGATTCGATCGTCCAGATGGACTTCGAAGCCGAGTGTGGCATAATCGTCAAGCTGTAGTTTCATCCCCGAATCTGCTACGACCTCAGTGGCAAAACCCACCTTACCGAACTCAAGACCGCGCCAAACACCAAGTTGTTCCTGGTCACCTACAAGCGCGAAACCCGCTGAGTCGTCGAATAACGCTAGAACATCAATACGTATGCGGCACAGGCGGGTAGATCGAGGGTGATGGTTGCATCGGGGAAGGTTTGTTTTCCTCCGTGAAGCAGGTCTGTGCAGGTGATTGTGCCCTCGGTTTTTAACTGGTCGGAGAGGTCTGCTTCGAAGGTGTGTTCGTTCTGGATGTCGAAGTTGCAGATGATCAGGAAGCCGGTCTTGCCTGGGCGAGGGTCTTTGCGGAAGGCGGCGATTACGGCGTGATGGTTGTTGTCGACGAAGTGGATGTTTTCGCCCATTCGGAAGGCCGGCTGCTCGGCGAGGATGTCGTTGATCTTGCGGAGGAACTCAGCGAAGACGGGCTTGCCGGTGTGGATGAGGCGGGGGTGGCGGCCGATGAAGTTGATTTTCTTCTCGATGCCCCACTCGACGCCCTGGGTGATGCCGGTTGCGCCGGTGCCGAGGAGGGCGGCGGCGACGTATCGGGGGATGGTGGATTCGACTGCTCCGAATTCCTCGGTCGGAGAGCCAGAATCGTGGGACGTGACTGGCATGAAAAAGCGGACGTGCTCGGAGATGGAGTGGATGTATTTGAGATACTCGCGCAACTGCGGGACGAATCGGCTGTCCCAGGGGGTGGCGAGGATGAGGCTGAGCTGCCACTTGGGAACGGTGTCGAGGAGGGTGCCGGCGTCGGTGAAATATTCGGCGATGATGCCTACGTTTGGGTATTCCGCCTGCAGCTTCCTGGTTACTGAATCGACGAAGCTCTTGTGGCTGCTGTGCAGGTTGTCGAAGCGGACAAAGCCGTTGGTGTCGTTGGCGTATCTGGCCCAGAAGAGGGCGTACTCAGTCATGTAGGCCCAGATGTCGGCGCGGACGCGCTGGGAGGGGTGTTCGAAGTCGATGAGGACGAGATCGTTCCAAGGCTGCCAGCCCTGGTCGGACCAGTAGCGGGCGCGGCGAAGGCCGTCGTGGACGGTTTCGTCGGGGATGATCCATTCCGGGGCTTTTTTGGCGATCTGGCTGTCGATGCCGACGTGGTTGAGGACGAGGTCGAAGCAGAGGCGGATGTTCATCGATTTGGCGGTTTCGATGAACTCTTCGAGCTGTGTGAGGCCGTCGGTGCCCAGACCTGGGGCGACGTAGCCTGGGTCGACGTCGAAGAGGTCGCGGGCGGAGTAGGGGCTGCGCGAGGTGTCGAGCGTCGTAAGGGGCAGGAAGTGGATGGCGTTGAAGCCCATCTCCTTGATGTTTACCAGTTCCCTGGTCCAGTCGGGGATAGTGCCGGAGACGCTGGGGATGAGCGTGTACATCCGCATCTGATCGACCTGGGGCGGATCGACGAGAACCCAGGCGTCTGGGACGGGATCGTGACGCCAGGTGAGACCGCCGTCGAGGGAGAATTTGGTCCAAAAGGAGAAGAGGCCGGTGCGGTCGGGGACGATCTGGCAGGTGAAGGTTTTTTCGTCGGTGAGGACGTAGGGGACTTCGACAAGTTGGCCTTCACGTTTCGCGTTGATGGTGGTGACGAGGACGGCCTGTAATTTGGGCGGGAAGGTATCGCCGGTGGAGATGGTGAGCTCGAGCGGGACGCCGGCGAAGGCGCGGGAAAATTCCTGACGGCCGGTGGGGTAGGAGCGGCGGAGTTCGTTGGCGATGGATTTGGTCCGCGGACACGCGGGCAATACTGGGATGGGACGGTGGGTGGCGGACATTTACGGTAAGCCTTTCACGTTGTCAGCGGCAATGCGGGATGGTGATGGACGCGGGGGATTTATGCAATATCCGGCGGAGGAAATCACCTGGAAAGATATGGCTTGAGTGAATCGGCGGAGGCCGGGGCATTTTTTGCGCTGAGGATGTTGGCGTGATTGCCGGCGAGGTCGACGACGCGGACGCGGCCCTGGGTGAGTGCACCCCAGCCGTTGGAGGGATCGAACTTGTAGAAGATGGTGTCGGTGGGGCGCTCTTTGGCGCGGAAGACGAGGACGGCGCCGGGATAGGGTTTGGGCTTGTAGAGAGCGGCGGCCTGGCGGTTGGCGGGGGCGACGTCGGTGGCGTCTTTTTCACGCGCCTCGACGGCACCTTCGCCTTCGACGAACTTGGATTCGATGCTGCTCCAGGGGCGATTGAGGAGTTCGCGGAGATATTGTCGGCGGCCGCCACGTTTGGTGGCGAGGAGATAGGCGCGGAGGGCGATGCGCTGCCAGCGCGGGCGGAGGGTGCGCGAGTTTGGGGTGAAAGTGTCGTAGATGGCGAGCATGGAGACTGTTTCGCCGGCGGCGGCGAGTTGCTGGGCGGCTTCGTAGGCGAGGAGGCCGCCGAAGGAGTAGCCGGCGAACTGGTAGGGGCCGGCGGGCTGGATTTGGCGGACGGTTTTGAGCATGGCGGCAGCGATGTCTTCGACGGTGGTGTGGGGCTCCTGCTCGCCCTTGACGCCGGGGACGTAGAGGCCGATGCAGGGGTGGTTGGGGGCGAGGTGGGTGGACATGGCGGCGAAGGAGACGGGATGGCCGCCGACGCCGGGGAAGAAGAAGACGGGGGGGCAGCTGCCGAGGGGTTGGAAGGTGATGGTGGTTTGGACGGCCGGGGCTTCGGGATCGGCGAGGGCGTTGGCGATGGCGTCGATGGATTCGTAGTCCCACATGAGGGTGGCAGGGAGATCGCGGTTGAGCCAGGCGGAGAGTTCGCCGGTCATGGTGATGGCGGCGAGGGAATCAGCGCCGAGGGAATAGAGGGGAGCGGCGGCGTCGATCGCGCTGCGATCGATGTTCATGTTGCGGGCAATTTCGCCGACGATCCAGCCACGGATGTCGGCGGCCGATCGACCCATCTGGGGTGCCGGCGGTTCAAGTGTTGGCGCTTGCATAGTTGGCATTCTCCAGACGCTCCAGTGATTCATTCAAGTACGCATCGCGGGTCGCGCGGCGGCTTACCTTGCCGCTGGTGGTGCGGGGCACTGCGCCCGGACGCAGCAGGATTACTTCGTGGGGCGTGACTTCGTTTTCGGCGGCGACGGCGGCGCTGATGCGGCGGCGGACGGCAGTTGAGTCGAGGCCGGTGGGGAGACCGTTGCGGGAGGGACGGGCGAACTCGCGCTGGACTTCGGCGACGATGATGAGGCGTTCCGTGCCGTGAGTGTCTACTGAGAAGGCGACCGCACCGGAGGTGGCGATGGCGGGGTCGGCGGATTCGACGGTGCGTTCAATGTCGACGGGGAAGTGGTTGCGGCCGGCGATGATGATGAGCTCGCGGAGGCGGCCGGTGATGAAGAGTTCGTTGTCGGCGACAAAGCCGAGATCGCCGGTACGGAGCCAGGTGAGGTTGGAGCCTTCGAGGTGGGCATTGAAGGCGACCGCGGTGGCTTTTGTATTGTTCCAGTAGCCTCGGGCGACGCTCGTGCCAGCGACCCAGATTTCGCCGATTTCTTCGGGCGGTAGGACGTGGCGGGATTGAGGATCGACGATGGCGAGTTGCGTGTCATCGAAAGTTTGGCCGCAGCCGACGTGGCCGTTGGGATCGTTGTCGGCGAGCAATATGCCTTCAGCGGTTCTGCGCGAAGGGCTGCGGTTTGCGCCGGGCCCGGTGACGAAGAGGGTGGCTTCGGCGAGCCCATAGCAGGGGAAGAAGGCGTCTTTGCGGAAGCCGCAGTTGGCGAAGGCGGCGGCGAAGCGGTCGATGGTGCGGGCGCGGACGGGTTCGGAACCATTGATGGCGTTGCGCCAGTGGGTGAGGTTGAGGCTGGCCTTGTGCTCGGGGCCGATTTTGTCGACGCAGAGGTCGTAGGCGAAGTTTGGCGCGGTGGTGGAGCAGATTTTGTAATCGGTGAGCATCTGCAGCCAGAGCCATGGCCGCATGAGGAAACGCTCGGGGGGCATGAAGACGCAGCGGACGCCGGTGTAGATGGTCTGGATGACCATGCCGATCAGGCCCATGTCGTGGAAGAGGGGGAGCCAACCGCCGATGGTTTGCCCGGGACGGTGGCCGCAGGCTTCGGCGATTTGTGCGCTGTTGTGCATCAGGTTGGCGTGGGTGACGACGACGCCGCGGGGGGAGCCGGTTGAGCCGGAGGTGTACTGAAGGAGGGCGACCTGCTGGTTGTGCGCGGGGAGGTCGGGAGAGTGTTTAATTTCTTCGGCCGAGCGTTCTGGGTTGATCCAACTGAGGGCGGAGACAAGTTTTTCGTCGGAGCCGCTGGTGAGAAGGCGTTCGCGCGTGTCGGGAGCGCCGATGGCAAAGTGAGCGCCGGCGTCGGCGATGATGGCGTCGAGGCGATGCTTGACGCGCTGGTGGCGCGGGAGGCTGACGGGGACGGGAATCGATCCGGCATACCAGCAGGCGAGGAGGGATTCGACGAAGGCGAGGCCGGAGGGGAGGGCGAGGAGGACGGGCTGGCCGGCAGCGCCTTGTTCTGACAATGAGGCCGCGAGTGCGGTGGCGTGCTGGTGCAATTGCGCCCAGGTGATGGAGCGGGCATCGGCCGCGCCGTCGGCGAGGAAAGTGAACGCAATGCGGTCTTCCTTGGCATCCATGCGATCGTGGACGATGTCGACGAGCGTGATTGGTTTTTGATTGATCATTGGGCCCCCGATGTGGCGTGTGAGTGCGCGAATTGGCGAGATTCGATGCTGGCCTGGAGGCCGGGCAACTGGCGCAGGGTGATGCCGGGATCGGGTTTGATTTCGTGAGAATTCAATGGTCGGACGCGGAACTGCTGGGCGAGTTGGGCGAGGATGAGGACGCCTTCCATCTGGGCGAAGTAGTTTCCGAGGCAGGTGTGGCGGCCGCCGCCGAAGGGGAAATAGGCGTATCGGTGAGAGTGCTGGGCGGCCGGATTAAGGAAGCGTGAGGGGTCGAAACGGTCGGGGTTTGGCCAGAAGTCTTTGTGGCGGTGGGTGAACCAGGCGGAGACGAGGACACGTGCGCCTTTTGGAATGTGGTGGCCGTCGATGGTGTCTTCTTCGGCGGCGACGCGGGCCATGTACCAGACCGGCGGGTAGAGGCGGAGGGCTTCCTGAAAGACGCCGCGCGTCCAGGAGAGGTTTTGGAGATCTTCGAGAGTCGGGAGTTGGCCGGCTAGTTTTTCGTCGAGTTCCTGATGGAGGCGCGATTCGACTTCGGGATTTTCGGCGATTGCTTTCCAGGCCCAGGAGAGGGAGAGGGCGGTGGTTTCGTGGCCGCCGACGAGCATGGTGACTATTTCGTCGCGTAACTGGAGATCGGTCATGGCGCCGGTTTCGGTGTCGGCCTGGATGAGCATGGTGAGCAGGTCTTTACGCCGGTCGGCGGGGGATTGGGCGCGGCGGCGGGCGATCAGTTCGTAGCAGGTGGAGTCGACGACTTTTTTGGCGGCGGCCAAAATGCCGGTGCTGGCGGGCGTGAAGTGGGCGGGGACGCCGAAGATGGTCCAGGAGAGTCGGCCGACGTCGTTGAGGATCTGGGTGATGGCGGCGCAGAGGTTCCGGCAGTGGTCTTCGGAGAGATCTTCGCCGAAGAGGGCATCGACGACGATGCGGAGGGTGAGGCGGGTCATCTCCTTTGCGACGTCGATGGGCTCCCTTTTTTGGGCGACGGTGTGCCATTCTTTTGTTGTGCGGGAGATTTGGTCCACCATGACGGCGTGAAAGGGAGCGACGCCGGGCGGAAGAAAATCGCGCTGCATTAAGCGGCGCTGGGAACGCCAGCGCGGGCCGTCGATGGAGAGGAGACCGTCGCCCAATAACACTTTGACGAGGGAGGCGCGGAGATAATTTTCGCTGTGGAGGATGGTCTGAATGTGGTCTGGGCGGACAAAGAAGATGCAGGGGCCGTAGCGGGTCTGATAACGGGAGACGTGGCCGAATTCGTCGATCAACTGTCCGAGAAAAGCGAGTGGATCGACGTGCCCGTCGAAGGCGACGAGGTTCCTGGGACCTGGCGTGCAAACGGGCGCTGCCGCCTGGTCCACGGCGGGGCCTTGACCGAGATTGGCATCCGAATCGTGCATACCCACACAGTTGTTATCGTTGAAGTAGCGGAGGATGTTGAATAACCCGCATGGCCACAAATTACGGGGTCATTAAATCACCAATAGGAGCACAAAGATGCAGGGGTCGGCGGATTCAGTCAAGCGGGGTTCGGGCGATTTCCGGACTTAGTAATCTGGGGGGTTGGCAGGATTTTGAGGGCTTCACGGTTAACGGGGCAGGTAGTCGGGTTCGTTTTCGCGGCCAGCCATGGGATAGACCTCGTCGCGCAGGGGTATTTCGCGGAAGCGGCCGGGGTTCTGATAATTTGCTTTGTCGACGATATCGTGGACGTCGGCGAGATTGACGCTGGTTTTTTCGCCGGTGACGGTGTCTTCAACGGTGCGCTCGCCGCGGATGGTTTCGATGAAGTCGGTGGCGGTGCGCTGCTT
Organism: Tepidisphaerales bacterium; assembly: GCA_038222915.1. Lineage (GTDB taxonomy): Bacteria > Planctomycetota > Phycisphaerae > Tepidisphaerales > Tepidisphaeraceae > JBBRHH01. Next base: position 8,103 of record JBBRHH010000082.1, on the reverse strand, counting down.
GATCTTCTCGTTGCGGTCGGCATCTTCCCATGCCTTGCTCTGGCGGGCGCTGGCTTCGGCGACGCTTTTGTTGTGGTCGTAATGAGCCTGGGCGATCTTGGCATTTGCGGCGGCCTGGGCGTCGGCGAGTTGTTTGGCGGCGGCCATCTCGCGCTGCGATTTTGCCTTGACGGCCTCTTCGTTCTCGGAGAGGGAGAAGACCTGGGCCAGCATGACCGGCAGATCGTGCTCGAATGTGTCGGGCGGCGCGAGGACCTGGAGGGAGGCATAGAAGCCCCAACTGCCGTTGCGCAGCGGGGAGATTTCGAACTGGATGAGCGATCGGTAATGCTTCGCGACGCCCTTTTCGGTGATGGTGATGTCGTAGGTGATCTGCGAACCCTTGCCGCCGGGATTGCGGGCCTGGACGGGAACGACCTTGATCACGCGCTCGGGGACGATGGTTGGGCCGCCGTTGCGCTGGCTGACGACGCTATTGGCGCGAATGATGTTGGCGAGGGCGGTGGCGGGATCGTCGCTGTAGGGGGAGATGGCGAGATTGAGTTTGGCGACGTTCTGCGGATTCTGGCGGACGATGCCGGCGTCGGGTGTGTAGTAGGTGCCGCCGAAGGCCATGCGGATTTTCTGATCGGCGGGGCCGGTGACGGTGAGGTTGCTCTCGGTCGGCGCCTTGGTGGTGTAGCCTTCGGCGAGGCCGATCGCGCCGGTGTGGTCGGGGAAGCTGTAGGGGGTGAGCGGGACGGCGGCCATTTCGGATTTCATGTCGCGCTCATGTTCGGGGCCGGGCTCGGGCTTGGCGGTGAGCGCGGACCATTGGGCGCGGGTTGCGTCTGCGTTGCCGAAGACGACAAAGACGACTGCGCCCTGGTCGCGGAGTTTGGCGGTGACGAATCCTTTAACGGGGCGATCATTGAAGTTGGTCGTGAAACTGACGAAGGCACTTTTGTGCTCGCGCGCGTCTTCGTATGCGCCGAGGATGGTGGGGCGTGCGCCGAAGTTGCGGGCGAGATCGGGGAAGGTGGCCTGGAGGGCGGCGCGGGTGGTGGTGACGGTTGGGAGTTCGTGGGCGAGGGCGATGCCGAATTCGGTTTCGTTCAGAATGGTATAGCCGGCGAGGGCGTCGGCGGGGGTGATGGGCTTGGAGGTTGGGCCGGCGGCGAGGGGATTGGCGTGACGGTGGAGTTGGTAGGTGACGCCGTCGGTGATGAAGGTGAGGTCGTCGCCGTGGGCGGTGGCGGTGAAGGGGAAGGCGCTTGCGCCGACGTTGAATGTACCTGACAGATGATCGCCGTCCGGGTGGGCTTTGAGCGGGAACTTCTGGTCGCCCATATGTATTTCGCCGGCGAAGGCGGGGCCTTCGGGGGAGATGAGGACGGAGATCTTTTCGCCCTGGTAGTTCCCGGCGTAGTCAGCCGCGTGGGCTACTGCGGGAAGCAACGACAGGAGACTTGCCAGGGCCGCTGTGCGTAGCGAATTCCAGGGTTTCATGGTTGCGGTATTGTACGCGTTCCCTTGTTTGAGAGAAGGCACGCGTCCGCTTATCAGCCGTCGGAGAACTCGTTTGTTACCGGCCGGCGGTATGGCCGTGATCGGCCAGCAGACGCTCGCGCTTGGCGATGGTCCAGTCGGCGACGGTCATCATCTTCGCCAGTTCTTTGAAGGAGACTTTCGGCACCCAGCCGAGCTTTTCTTTCGCCTTGGTGGCGTCGCCCAGCAACAGGTCGACTTCGGCGGGGCGGAAGTAGTGCGGGTCGATCTCGACGTATTTGTTCCAGTCGAGATCGAGATGTCCGAACACTTCGTCGAGGAACTCGCGGATGCTATGGGTTTCGCCGGTGGCGATGACGAAATCGTCGGGCTGCTCCTGTTGAAGCATCAGGTACATGGCCTCGACGTAGTCGCCGGCGAAGCCCCAGTCGCGCTTGGCGTCGAGGTTGCCGAGGAAGAGTTTCTTCTGCAGGTTTTCCTTGATGCGGGTGGCGGCGCGGGTGATCTTGCGGGTGACGAATGTTTCGCCGCGGCGCGGGCCTTCGTGATTGAAGAGGTTGCCGTTGCAGGCATACATGCCGTAGGACTCGCGGTAGTTGACTGTCTGCCAGTACGAGAACACCTTTGCGCAGCCGTAGGGGCTTCGGGGATGGAAGGGGGTTTTCTCAGTTTGCGGCGTCTCGACGACCTTGCCGAACATTTCGCTGCTGGAGGCCTGATAGACTCGGGTGGGGAGACGGGTGTCGCGGATCGCTTCCAAGAGATTCATCGTGCCCAGAGCGTCGGTCTGGACGGTGTAGACGGGCTGGTCGAAGCTCACGCGAACGTGGGACTGGGCGGCGAGGTTGTAAACCTCGTCGGGCTGAACGCGGGTGAGGATTTCGCGAAGGCCGGTGCCGTCGACCAAGTCGCCGTAGTGGAGCAGGAGGCGGACATTTTTGTCGTGGGGATCGCGGTAGAGGTGGTCGATTCGGTCGGTGTTGAAGGTGGACGCCCGGCGGACGACGCCGTGGACTTCATACCCTTTGCCCAGCAGAAGTTCGGCGAGATAGGAGCCGTCCTGGCCGGTGATACCGGTGATTAACGCTTTTTTTAGTGGTTGAGCCATGGAATGATCTCTATCGGACTAAAATGCGAGGTGCTGAAGATGCTCTCCCAGCGGTTGCACCGCGCTTTTATGTCCGCTGCGATTCGCAACTTCAGACATTTTCATGTGTCAGAAGGAATGATGATTACGTTATACTTCAGAGTAGTTTGATGTTCCATTGCGTTTGGAGCGGTTATGAATCCTCGATTTGTTGCGGTTTTGGGCGCGTTTTTGTTGCTGGCGGCGGGTGAATGCTCGGCGCAAGTGCCGCCTTTTATTGGAAACGGGGCTGCATTGTTCGCCCCGCAGATCGGCGTGGTGAATTCCGGGGTTCAGAATGATGTGCAGGCGGTTGTCTCGGCCGATCGGAAGTACGTTACGCTGACGATGCGCCCGCAAATTTCGACGCTACTGTCGCTGCAAACGTTCGAATTTCAGACGGCGTCGCCGCAGCCTGGATTTGTTGGCGGCGTGCAGGCGCCGGCCGGGGCGGCGGGAGCAGTGGGTGGCGCCGGGGCAGGGGGTGCTGGTGCTGGGGGCACGGCTATTGCTCGCAGCACATCGACCCCGCCACCTGTATTACCGGCCCCGCTGGTGCTGGCGCAGACGGGCATGACGCGTATTGGCCCGCCATAGTTGCGCGGCCGCAGGTTCTCAAAATTACAGTCGGACATTCTTATGGACACGCCTTCCCCGCCGCCGAGTTCTGATCCGAATCAACCGGCCGGCAACAATGCTCCGGCTGCGCCCGCCGCCAAGCCGCGAAAGAAGCGATGGTGGTTGCGGATCATTGGTGGATTCCTTGTGTTGATCATCTTGCTGGCGGCGCTGGTGCCGACGATTCTCAGCACGGGGATGGTGCGCGATTTCGTGGTTGGGAAGGTGAATGAGAATTTGAACGGACATGTTTCGATTCAGAATTGGTCGGTTGGGTGGATGGGCGGATTGTCGGTGGACGGGATCCGCGTGCTCGACCAGCAGAATGCGCAGATTCTGGAGATCAAGCACCTTGGTACGCAACTGTCGCTGATCGATGCGATACGCGGGAAATATCATCTGGGGAAGACTTCGGCGGAGGGGGTTGATTTCACGTTTAAGCGGTTGGCCAACGGCCAGAGTAATTTCAGTCAGTTGGCCAAGGCGCGGCCGGCTCATTCCAAGTCGAACACGGACACGGAAAAGACGACATCGGCGAAGAAGGTTACTAACCTGCCCGACGTGCAGGTCGAATTTTCGTCAGACATCCGGGGCACGATTGAGACTGAGGTGAAGCCGGGTGAAGAGGCGATTCCGCCGCTGCACATCGTGTCGGGAAAATTTTCAACCGCCATCGCCAACATCAATTCTCCGATCAAACATTCAGCGTTTGTCGAGGCGCGGATTGGAAGCGAACCGACGACGGGATCAATCACGCTGGCTGGTGAGGTGGATGCGGTAAACAACAACCGCGTTGATGTCGACAAAATGACTGTTTCGGAAAAGCTGTCGATCAAAGGGCTGAGCCTGGCGACGGTGCGTTCGTTTCTTGCGAAGATTCCGGCGGCGCGGGAGTTGGCGGGGGACACCAACGGTGAGTTGACGATCAATTACTCGGCCAACAAGGGTGTGATTGAAGGGACGATCATCAGCACGGGCTTTAAGGGGCCGGTGTTTGATGCGCCTGTTGTCGCGGGCGCGGCCACGCGGCCTGCTCCTGAAGCACTGGCTTTTAGCCAGCTCAAAATCACGATCCCGCGCACGACTCTTTCCGGCGATATGGGCGCGAATGACGTTCGCAAGCTGAAGTTTGCCGTTGGGGAATCGGCCGACCAGTGGATTTCGATTGTCGGCGAAGATGGGAAGACGACGCTGGCGTCGATCGGCATGCGTGGCGAGGGGAGCGTCGAGGAATTGCTGAACGTTCTTGCCAACAAAGCGCCCGGTAATGCCGGCCGATTGCAGGCGAAGGTGGATGTGGATTCGGCGCTCGCGCGACAGATGCCGCGGACGCTGGGGATTAAAGAGGGGGTGAAGGTGCAGTCGGGGCAACTGCACGTAGACGTTGACTTGCAGATGACGGCCGAGAGGGCGGCGTTTACGCAAAATTTGAAGCTGGACTCGATTCAGGCAACAGATGCAACAAACAAACCGGTGACGATCAGCCCGATCACCATGAGCGTCAAGGCGCAGAGTACGGGCGGCGGGAAGACGATTCCGGATCTGCACGACATCGGTCTTGTGTTCAACAGCGGGTTTATGACCGCGAATATTCAGGGGGCGTCGCTGGATGGGATCGCGGGGCCGATCGATGTGCAATTGGCCGAGGCTCAGAAGCAGTTGGGCCAGCTATTTGATTTTGGCGACATGCAGTTGTCGGGCAGCGAGCACATTGATGTGAGCGTGGAGGGGAATTATGCGACCGACCTGAAAGGGAAAGCGACGGCGAAGGTGGATGTCGCTTCGAAGGATGTGGAGATCAAGGGGAACAAGACGCTGGGCGATTTGCAGCAGAAGTTGTTGTTTTTGCATGCACAGGTGACGGTGCCGCGCGAGTTCAACGATCGCATCGAGGATGTCGCTTTGGTCACGTGGGTGGATAGTAAGGAGAATCCGACAATCCATCTGGTTTTCGATATGGCGTCGCTTTCGTGGAAGGCCTCGAAAGGGAAGACTGTGGTGAACGTGGCCGGCGCGGATCTCCAGACGCTGGAGGCCGATCTTGCCGGGCTTAAGAAGAATTTTGGACGACTGTTGCCGGCGAAGCTAGCGGACATGGCGATGTCGGGCGTCATTTCCATGACGTCGAAACTGGACTTTGACGGGACGACTGCAAAGCTGCGCGACACGACGCTGAAGACCAACGCGGTATCCATCGGAAACAATCTGAAGAACTACACGGCAACGGTTGATCTGGCGGGCGTGGCTACCGTCGGCGAGGCGATTGACGTGGTGCTGTCGAAGCTGAACGTTCAGGACAATGTGGGGATGCTGGCCGCTCAGAAGGGGGATAAGGACGTCGTCTTTAACCTTGGCAAGACGATGACCGCCAACGGCGATCTGAAAATTACCCAGGCGGATTTGAAACAGCTTCTGGCGGTGGCGCAGGATTTTGGGGTGAGTGTTTCGCTGTATGTCGACGGGCAAAAGGCCGAGCTGATGGGCGGACAGCTTGCCGGTGAAGTAAACGCTGTGCACGACGACAAGGGGAATACGCTGGCCGGTCATCTGGATCTGTCGAAGCTGACGATTGCAGATGCGAAGGGGAATAAATCCTTTAACGATGACAGCATCAATGTTGCGCTGACGGGAGTGAGCATCTCCAACGACATGCGGGTGGATTTCCAGAGCGTCGCGCTCAGCGGGACGCTTGGGACGCTGAGTTTGACTGATGGAAGCATGGAGCTTCCGAGCTCGGCACCGGCGACGAAGGGTGTCTCGGCGACCGGGTTTAATCCGTGGGCCATCAAGATGAAGGGGGAGGCGTCGAAGCTGGACGTGGGGCGGTTGAGCATGCTGGCGAACGCGATGAAGGGGCCGACGACTGCGCCGAGCCAACTGAGTCAGGCGGACATCTTCGGCGCGGCCAAGGGGCCGCGAACGGACATCCCGGCGTTGGCGGACAAGCCGGTTGCGCATGCGATCGCGCAGGAAAAGGCGCTGCCGCCGCTGCAGGTGATTCGCGGCGTCGTCGATCAATTTAGTTTCGCGGTCACGCCTGCCAGCACCGGTACCAGTTTGACCATCAGCGATTTCACCGGCCACGGGTTTGTCGTAAAGCGCGGCAAGGGCGTTTCGGCACCGCAAAAGTTCAAGCTCAGTTCCGAGGCGGCCGTTGCGGCTGCTTACGATCCGAAGAAGTCATTGATTGATCAAATTGCAACGATCGACATCAACAAGCTGGCCGGCGATTTTGATTTTGCTGACGTGGCGGTTGTCGAGCCGATCTCACTTGCGAACCTCACTGGGGATGTGCAGGCGAAGGGCAAGATCACGCTGGGGGCGAAGATTCTTCCGATCATGGAGCTGATGGCGGTGATGAAGGGTGAGCCGGTTGCCAAGGCGGCGCAGATTGCCGGCGATATCCGCACGACGCAGACGATTGCGACGGCCGGCAAGACCATCAGCATGGTTGGTTCGGATTCGAAGATTTCCGAGCTGGTTGTAAAGGGGCAGACGAAGGCCGAGGACGTGCGCGAGGCGATGATTGCGCTGGAGGACAATATTGCGATCGACATGGCGAACAAGTCGATCACATTGAATCGGCTCGCGGTTGCCAGCCAGAGCAAGGTGCTTGATATTGATGTGGCGGGGAAGATTGAGAAGTACGATACGAATCCGACGCTGCTGCCGCTGGCGAATGCAGTTGCGGTTGGCCCGAATAACCTTAAGGGGATGGTGATTAACGCGAGCTACGACGCGACGCGGCTCTGGGCGATGCTGCGGCCCATGTTCGGCGATAATCCAACCATGCAGTCGCTGGTTGTCCAGGGGACCGCCAGCAAGACTTGGGTCATCGCCGGCTCTTATCCGATGGACAAGCCGTTTGACGTGGCGGTGAAATCGCTCGAAGCATATGGCGGCCTCGCCGTCGACAAACTGGAGATCGAAAAGGGCGCGGTCACCCTCGCGCATGTCAATTCCAATATTCAATTGAAGAACGGTGTCGTAACCATCCCCAACAGCGACAAGCCCACGACCGTTCCCGGCCAACCGGCGCAGCTTGCGGCCGACCAGATGTTGTTTAACAACGGTACGGTCGATCTGGGTGGCCTCAGCTTCGATCTCTCCAAGCCGGAGAAGCGTCTTACGATTCCCAAGGGCAAGTTGATGGTGGATGTGCAGCTTAACAAGCTGTTGGCCGACAATTATCTGGGCAAGATCATGCCGCTGTTTGCAAATGCGGACGAGGCGACGGGTCCGCTTGAGGTGGACGTTATCCAGTGTGACAATCTGCCGATGGACTGGCTGTCGCCGGCCAAAAAAGATGCACAGGGCAATTTGATACCACCAAGCAAAGGCGGCCGGGCGGAGTTCAACATTTCCATCACGAAGCTGAATCTTGTGAGCGATTTGATTTCTGCGCTTAGCCAGTTGGCGGGCTCGAATTTGATGGCGGTGCCGATCGAAATTCGCAACGCGCATGTGGTCATTGAGAACGGCGAGGTTCACCTCGATATGCCACTGACGATTGGTAACCGCACTGTTCGCCTTGCCGGCGGTGCATCGATCGTTCAGGATCGGATCATCGATATGGAACTGGCGGTGCCGAAGGGTTTCATCGGCGGCCAGATCGCCAAGGCGATTCCCGGCGACATGATCCGGCTTCCTTTTGCCGGCAGCCTGACCAGCCCGCAATTTGATTTTGGCAAGGCCATCCAGAACCAGTTTCTCAAAGGCGGTGGCGGTGATCCGCTGCAGAATCTTGGCGGCCTGCTGCAGGGGCTCGATAGCAAGACGCATCACAAGCGCGACAAGTCAAAAGATAAGGACAAGGACAAGGTTAAGTCCGATCAGTCCAACATCACAAATGGGGGAGAGACTACGACCCC
>JBBRHH010000081.1:0-15031 GCA_038222915.1 Tepidisphaerales bacterium | reverse complement strand
GAGCGAGATGTTCATACTTGTCTGCGTTGCCATACGCACAGTATAAGATCGATGTCAGAAAATGGCAATTCCTGCCATTGCCGATGGGCGCCGCTTTTAACTCAATATGTCTTTCACTACCCGCCCGCTTACATCGGTCAGCCGAAAGTCACGGCCCGCGTGCCGGTAGGTGAGGCGCTCGTGATCGAAGCCGAGGAGATGCAGAATCGTCGCGTGCAGGTCGTGTACGTGCACTTCGTTTTCCGCCACCGTCGCGCCGTGGTCGTCTGATTTGCCGTAGGCAATTCCGGCCTTCACGCCCGCACCGGCGAGCCAGGATGAATAGGCCGAGTTGTGATGGCTTCGACCCGTGGGGCCATCTGCTACTGGTGTTCGGCCGAACTCCGTCGTCCAGACCACGAGCGTGTCATCGAGCATTCCACGTGACTTCAGATCCTTCAGTAGCCCCGCGATCGGCTTGTCCACGTTTCGCGCCAGCGGTTCGTGCTTTCGCATGTCGTCGTGTGAATCCCAGTTTGTGTTCGAACCCGTATCGATGAGTTCCACGAACCGCACGCCGCGCTCGACGAGCCGCCGCGCGACCAGGCACTGCCAGGCAAACCCCTTGGTGCTCCCGCGCTCGAGGCCGTAGAGATCCAGCGTCGTATCCGTCTCTCGGGTGAGGTCGAGCACCTCGGGCATCGCGGCCTGCATGCCGAAGGCGGTTTCAAATGATTTAATTCGCGCCGCCAGTGCCGGGTCGGCCGCGCGGGTTTGCTGATGCATCCGGTTGAACTTGTCGAGCAGGCCAAGCTCCATCTCCTGCACCTGCATTGATGGACTGCGGCGATTGAGATCTGGGATCGGCTCCGCGCCCGCGAGCACGCGCGTTCCCTGATGGCACCCGGGAAGAAAATCCGAGCCCCATACCTGGCTGCCGGCATAGGGCAGGAACGGCGCAAGGACGACGAATGACGGTAGGTTCTGGTTCATCGTCCCCAGGCCGTAGCTCGCCCAGGAGCCCATGGAAGGGCGGGCCACCGTCACCGATCCTGTATGAATTCCCAGTGTGGCCTGGAAGTGATCGTTGTGATCTCCGCGCATGGAGCGGATCAGGCAGATGTCGTCCATGCAATCGCGAACGTTGGGAAACAGATCGCTCACCATCGTGCCGCATTGCCCGCCGGGACGAAAATCCCAGAATGGCCTTAGGTAATGGGCTTTCGCGTTCGTCGCCGGCGATTTGCCATCGTCGGCCAGCAGACGCGGCTTGGGATCGAACGTGTCCATGTGCGACACGCCGCCGCTCATGTAAAGGAAAATCACCCGCTTGGCCCTGGCCGGGAAATGCGGCGCGTGGGGCGCGAGCGGATTGGTTGCGTCGCCCTCGGCCGCGAGCAACTGCTGCACGATGCCGGGTAATAGCAGCGAACCCGCCGCCAGTGATCGCAGGACCGACCTTCGCGAACATCCGCCCTTGCCGTTTTTCATGGCTACTCAATCCACAAAGAAAAATTCGTTGCTGCTGACCACCACCCGCATATAGCTTGCCAGCGCCATGCGCGATTGCTGGTCCCAGGCCACGTTCACATCTTTCATCCTGGCGCGGCATTCCCGTAAATAATCCCGGCCCATGCGCACTTCGTCGGCGGTCGGCGGCCGTCCCAAGGCCAGTCGATACGCGTAGCCGATTCGCTCCACCTCAGCCGGACATGCCATTCCTACGCGCACCGCAAACTTGTCTGACAGATCGTGCACCAGCGGATCGTTCATCATGAAGAGCGCCTGAATCGCCGTGATGCTCATGGGCCGATCGGCAGTCGTAACGTTGGTGTCCGCGCCGTCAAAGACGTCCAGAAACGGCTGCTTTCGAATGCGCTGCTGCATCAGGTAGACGCTGCGCCGGTTGGTCTCGTAGGCCGCGACGAACGGCGTGTGCTGTGTGTATTTCCATTCCACTTCCGGTGGAAATGCGTGCGCCATGCCCTGCGATTTATTCAGGGTGCCGCTCACCGCCAGCATCGCGTCGCGAATCTCTTCTGCTGACAATCTCCGACGGGTGAATCGCCAGAGTGAATCGTTCGCATTGTCGATGGCCGCGTTCTTTGCATCGTCAGCACACGAAAGCTGATAGGCCCGAGAAAGCATGATGATCTTGTGCATTGCCTTGACGGAAAAACCGCTCTGCACAAACCGCGTCGCCAGATAATCGAGCAACTCCGGATTCGTGGGCCGTTTCCCGCGCACGCCAAAATCATTGGGCGTCTGCACGATGCCTTTGCCAAAATGGTTTTGCCAGATGCGGTTCACCATCACCCGCGCGAACAGCGGATTGGACGAATCGGTGATCCACTGCGCCAGCTCCAGCCGCCCGCTGCCCTTTTCTTCGGCGGGCAGATGCTGGCCGCCGAGTACCTCCAGGAAACCGCGCGGGACTTTGGCGCCCAAGGCAGTCGGATCTCCCTTCTTCTGAATTTTCGCGTCGGCCGGCGTTCCTTCGCCCACCGCGTACGCCTTCTCTACGTTGAACGTCTTCAGCTCCAGCCCGCGCAGCTTTCCTTTCGCCGCCTCCTGATCCGCGATCACCTGCAACAGCGTCCGCCCATTGATCGACGGCATCGTCGTCGCTGAAGGGCGCGTCGACGCCTGCGTTGTCGCCATCGCCGCCTTGGTCAACTGTTCCAGTGGCCTGCGCTCGTTGGTGAGGTGCTCGAGCAAATTGTCCAGGTCCGCCAGGTCGGCCGCATTCTTCTTTGCCGCCGCGACGTCCTCCGGCTTGCCCATCAGCACGAAATCCTTCGAGTGCCGGTAGACCTCCGTCCCCGGAAACGCATACGTCGTGCTGTTGAAGATGCCGTAGAGTGCGTAATAGTCGCGGTTTGGAATCGGGTCAAACTTGTGATCGTGACAGCGCGCACAGCTCACGCTAAGGCCGAGCATTCCCTTACCTACGTTGTCGATCGTGTCTTCAATGGTCAGGTGAAATTCCGCCGCCCGTGAGCCAAAGCGCCGAGCGATTGCCAGATACCCGGTCGCGATGGTTTGTTCCTGTTTCTGCGCATCGTCCTTTGCAGGCAACAAGTCGCCGGCAAGTTGCTCGCGGACGAACTGATCGAATGGCTTGTCCCGGTTGAAGGAGTCAATCACGTAGTTGCGATACCGGAAGGCGCTTGGAACCGGGAAGTCTGAATTGCACCCGGAGGTGTCCGCGTACCGCACGACGTCGAGCCAGTGCCGTCCCCAGCGCTCTCCGTATTGTTTTGTGGCCAGCAACCGGTCGACGAGCTTTTCGAACGCGGTAGGGGAGTCGTCGGCGACAAAGGCGTCCACCTCTTCGGGCGTTGGCGGCAACCCGGTCAGATCAAACGTCGCCCGGCGAATCAGTGTTCGCCGGCCGGTCTGCGCGGCCGGCGTCAGATGCTGTGCTTCCAGCTTCGCCAGAATAAAATGATCGACCGCACCCAGGGGCCAGGCCTGATCGACGATGTTGGGAATGGCCGGATCTTTCACCGGTTGATACGACCAGAACTTTCGTGCCTCTTCAAAATCGATTGAGGGTTTGGTTGTCGCCGCCACGGCGCTTCGCGGCCTCGGGTCTGGCGCGCCCATCTTCACCCAGGTCTCAAAGTTCTTGATTTGATCGGCCGAGAGCTGCCCGGATTTGGGCGGGGGCATCTGCAATTCTGAATCCGTATACCGCAGCGCCGTGATCAGGCGGCTCTTCTCGACGTCGCCCGCGACCAGGATTGCGCCGTTGTCACCACCGGAGGTCAAACCGTCGGCCGTTTCCAGGACCAAGCCACCCTTGATCTTCTCTGACGTTGCGCCGTGGCACTTGTAGCACCGCTCGGCGAGGACCGGCCGAATATTCTTCTCAAAAAACTCTGCGCCGTCGGGCGGGGCGGGCGCAGCCGTGGCGGTCAGAACCAAGCCAGCCTGAAGCAAAATTCCTGCGAAATATCCGAGACGTGTGGAAATCACCACACATATTACGTCGCAAACCGCCCCAAGTTGCCAGTCCCGGGGGCTCTCAATCCACCAGATCGAAGGTCACACTCACCGAGGCGCGTATCCCAAGTTGGCCCAACGGCATCGTTTCATCGCCGCCTCCACCGGCGGGCACCGATTGCATCGCGTTCTGCGATTGATTGTTGTATTGTCCCCAACGGCTGCCCGAATAACCCCAATAGCTGCCCCCTTCGCCGATCGTCCGCGGCCTGCCGATCTTGCACTCCAGATCTTTTGCCAGCGCCGTCGCTTTCTCCCTCGCCGCCTTGATCGCCATCGTGCGTGCCTGATCGCGATATTTCCGCAGTTCGGTCGAGCGGAATTCGAAGCCGGAAAGCCGGTTTGCGCCGTTCTTCAAAGCCGTCTCAATCAGTTTCTCAAAGTTCTTCGGGTCCTTGAGCGTGATGCTGTATCCGCGCTGCGCCACGTATCCTTCCACGTCCAGCCGATCGCCGGACTTATAGCGCAGATCCACCTGCATGTTGTCCGTTTGGATGTGCTTCTGCTCGACCCCAAGCGCGGTAATTGCCTTCACAAGCTTCGCCGACGCGGCGTCGTTTGCGGTGCGGGCCTTGTCGAGATCCGCGTTGGCAGTCTCCACCCCGACATTGACGATCACCTCGTCGGGCACAACGAAGATGACCGCTTCGCCGCTGGTGGAAATCGTCCGCGGCAACTCCTCGGCCGCCCGCGCGACCGATGCAAAAACGCAAAATAGAAGGATGACAAAGAGCCGACGGTTCATGAGGTTCTCCGGTTAGAGTGATCATCACTCTAGCGGAGAGCGCCGACAATACGTTGTAACAGCAAGGTAACAGGTAACAGAGGTTACCGAACCACGCTCTTGCCCAGCAGGATTGACTCGGCCAGGCGGCTGGTCATCACCTGGTTGCGGTAGACGAGCGGCAGCAAGAAACGCAGGTTCTGTTGCGGCCCGCGCAGATATTCACCGAGCGTTGTGCGCCACTTATGGCTGAACGCCCGAAGTGCATCCTGCAAGTGCGTTTCTTTCAGGGCCCGCTTCAAGATATCGACGGCAAAAACCGCCGACCAGCAGTTGGGATAGATATCCTCGCCGCTTGCTGAGTAAAACCCGCCGGCGGGCCCGATCAGCATTGTCCGGTTGGCAATGCCTTCGTGCGCCAGGGCCCCGGCAAAGGGCAGGTCCATGCTCTCGCCGCTGTCGACCGACACCCGCGTATCGGATGCCAGAAGCCCGTGCTTTCGCAGCGCCGCTACCCAGTGGGCCATCAGTGTTTCCGGCGGATGTTCCGCAATTGTTTCCAGTGGTTGTTCGACCGCCAACTGCACATATTTCTTGCCCGGCAACACCCACGCCCAGGAGAGTATCCCACCGAGATCGAGTGACATCGGCACGATAGGCCGATTGCCGAGATCCAGCGCCGTTGGCTTTAACTTGATGAACGTATAGCGGTGCAACACGCCGCGCTCCCAGGAGTCCGGCAGGCCCAGCATCCGTTCCTGATCCGGCGCGAGCCGCCCGGCCAGCATCAGTGCCTTGGGCCGGAGGAGCTCGTTGCCGACGTTCACTTCAATGCCACCCTCGTCCAGCCGGTGAATTTTCACTTGGCGCGGCGCAACCAGATCGACTTCCTGTTTCAGGGCTGCGGCCTTGAAGGCCTCGCGCACATCGCGATATACCGCGACCGACACCATCGCGGACTTGTTGCGATGCTCGCTCTTGGTGGCCGCGTTGTCGGACAAGAACTGCAAACCGTAGATCGGCTTGCAATCGATCTTTCGTGCGACGGGCTTGAGGATCTCATGCAGATCGAAGAGCTCTGGATTGAGCAGCACCAGTCGCTCGGCGCAATACTGTTCGCCGGGAATGATCGAATGCATCACCTGCAACTTGGAATTATGCTTCATCAGCGCCGCCGCCAGATAAGCGGACGGATGCTCGCCGAGAACAAGAACGTCAGGGTTTTGATGCGTCTTAGCCATCAGAAGAGGAAAAATCGAAGGATAAGGAGAACTAAGAATTAAGAACTATTTGGTCGTCCACACCGGCGGCGGATCAATCGCCTCGTCCGGCCTCCCGCCCGCATCCTTGCGCCCACTCCCTGCCAGCCGGCTGATCACGCGCACCGTCATATCCTGATCGCACAAAATCTGGCAACTCAACCGCAGCCCGGCCATCGCCGTCAACCCGCGCGCCGCCAGCAATTCCTTTTCGGCTTGCGAAATCTGCTCCGGCTCCCCGGAAACAAACTGCACCCGGCAGGTCGTGCATTTGGCATGACCGCCGCACGCATGCAACTGATCGATCTCCGCCACATCCGTCAAGGCAAGAATCAGCCGCTTGTTTGCCGGCACATCCACCGTTTGGCCGCCTTCAATCGTGAGCTTGGGCATACGCAATCAACTCCTGTATTGGACGGGCATTGTAGTGGGGATTCGTTTTGATGCGAGCGAAGTCGAAACGGGCGTGGCGTCTTCCCAAATGCGGCCATCCGGATTTGCCCAGCTACATCAACCGATCACTTGAATCGGGCCGCCTCTGTCCTGAACCGCTCCACCCCGACACTCTTGATACCCTTCTCCTTCAGGATTTCGCAATACTGCACTTTCGAGGCCGGCGTCGGAAAAAGCGTTGGGCTCATCGCGACAAACGTCCGAAGCGTCGAATAAACCATGCCGTCCAACTGGTTCGTGTCCGGCGTTTTCTCGACCGCCGCAAATCGCTCCAGCGACAACAACCGCCCCATAAATTCATCCTTGTTCTTCGCTGCAATCCCAAACTGATTGAAGTCGTTTACCAGCGGCTGCATGCCGAACATCAAGTCATTGTTGTCCTGCGCCAGCTTCCGCAGTTGCTGATCCGCCTTGCACCGTGCGAAGAAGTCCGACTCAGTCCCCGCCGCCAAGCCGTCTCTCAACCGATTGTGCAGCGAGGTCTGCATCCGGACCAGCTCCCCGCGCCGCGCCGCGTTGCTCTTGGTTGCCGTAAATAGCTCTTTGAGTTTCGCCAACTCCACCGGGGTCGGCATCGCTTTTTTTGTCGCTTCGCTGACTCCAAGCACCGCCGGCGCTTTCACCAGGGCGATCTGCTCCAGCCGCTTCTCGATCTTCGCCTTGATCAACCCATCCGCGCTGGGCAGCGCGAGGGTGTACCAGAAGTCGGCCCGCACGAAGATCCGCGACTTGTACTGCGGCTTGGTTGTTGCGAGGTCAAACCATGCGTCGGCCACCTTAACCATTTCCGGCACATCCACGGGGCTGGCGATATCAGCCTTGGCGGGCGTCGACCAGGCGCTGTCGGAAGACTCCGCGATATATGGCAGGCCTTTCTCCCACTCGTTTTTGTAGAGCGCCTGGTACAGTCCGACTGAGAACTTCGCCTCGGCGTCCTTGGGATTCTTCTTCAATTGTTCCGCCGCGAGCCGGGCCTCCATGGACGCGTCGGCGTTGGCCTTGATCTCTCCGCGCCGCAACTGGGCCCGGCCCGCGAGCGGGAGGTTTTTTGCCATCGTCGCCAGCGAGGCCGCCAGATCGGCGGCCTTGGTCGCATTCTCGAAGCTCTCGGCGGCCATCGCCTCATCGACCAGCGTCATCGCGGCGTCGGCGGCCTGCTGCGTCGCCTCGGGCCCCTTGAGGGCGCTGCGCATCCCCGTGAGCAGCTTCAGCCTCATGTCGACCGCATCAACGTTGAAGTTCTTCCCCATCTCGGTGATCGCCGCCATCGCCGTCTCGATATCGCCCGCCGAAGACGCCACGTCCCGCGCTTCCCGATACAGTACATATTCCGAAACCGGATCCTTCTGCGAGCTCCGCCCCTGTTCCAGCAACTTCACACCCAGCGCCTTGCGATCCTCGGGCGATTTCTTGGCATACTCATCCTTGTAAATATCCTTGACGAGCTTCTCGGCCTCCTGCTGTGCGGCCGCCGTCGGCTCCGCGGCACGTGCATCGGCTCCCATCGCATCGCGAGACGCAAAAGCCGCCATGGCAAGCAGGACAATGACAATCAGCGAAAACTTTTGCATAGCTCAACTCAGTCGTGCGAATGCCACTGAAAAATGCCTATCTGGCCATGAAGTGAAACCAACAAAAAACCAGGATGACCGCCGCGCCGCCGGACCTTCACGACAAGAACGCGCAATCCACAACCGCCGCATGATCCATTACAGATGGTGCACCCGCGTGTTGCGTGCCCGCAGCGGTTCAAATCGCCCTGCGGCCGCATCATTTCGCGGGCTTTGTTGCGGGTGTACAGACGTGCCCGTTGTGTAAATTGCCCCCACCCAGCACCTCGCCCCTGGCAGGATCAAAAGAAGTCCGGGCCCCGAATTGCCCGGCAAACCCATCTGTTCCGTCGCGCTTCACCCAAACCGCCGGTCCCGAGGTTGGAACCCGAAAACGGCGCGTCGTATACCCACCCTCCACCTCTTCGGCATAGTCAAAAACACAAAACCCATCGCGCAAGCCGACAACTTCCAGGGTCACGGATCCCAGACCAAAAAACAACGTCTTGCGGCCTGGCCCGCCGAGCAAAGGATCGAGCGTGATTTTGTCCTTCGTCGCCGTAAATCCGCTGGCCGCGGGTGCAGTCGCCGACCGTGAAGCAGTAGATGCAACTACCTCACCCCCGTCCGCCGTTGGCGCTGGCGCCACCGAGTCCTTATTGCATCCGGAAATCAGCAAAGCCATCAAGACTAGTGCGAGAATATTCATGTCATTGTCATTGACGCTCTACATCCATGGGAGTTTCGTTGGCAGCCGGGATCCTGAAAATGTATACACAATGGCCGGGCGTGTGATAGTATTTTGTTTGGTATGGATGCAAGATTGGAATGTGGGGAGAAAGACGGAGTTTCCCAATGCGAAAAATCATCAGGCATTGCGACCGGCCAGTCGACAAGAATCCGGCCCCTCTCTCAGCCCATGTTTCTGTGTTCCAGCAGTTCCCCGTTGAATCCTCAGACCGCTGTCGGATTGGGGTGATTTGGGGGAGAAAACAGGGCGCTTTGCTGTCAATCGAGGGAGGATATGGGGTCAAAATGGGGAGGTCTGGGGGTCGGAAAGGGGGCGCTTATTTTGAAGCCATTCGGCCTAAACCCCTGTCAATCCTCAATCCGCGCTGTGCAACCCGAATAAAACAATTTCGCCGCGCGCAAAAGCCAAAAAGCGCCCCCGCTTTTTCGATGAATAAACGCACCAATGGTCCGTTGGCTCAATCCTTCTACTCTACATCCTGTACCTTGAAATCTCCGTTCCAGTCGTCCCCTTGTTGTCCGCGCCCGCCGTCCATAGACTTACGTTCGTTCGCTAGGGGTGGTCGGCCCAACGGCCGGCCTGAGAGAAAACCCTTGGAACCTGATCCGGATCGCACCGGCGTAGGGAAGCGAATGGCATCTCCCCCATGGGCTGTCCATCTTCGTTCGTTTCCCCCGCACAAAATCCGTGGCCAGTGGTAGGTTTTCGTCAAGAGGGCGAGCGCCCGTTTTCGAACAATGAAGGAGTTGGCATGTCGTCGATGGTCAAAGATAACACGGAACATTCATCGCTTCCTGAGCTCCCGCCACTGGGAGACAATCCTTCCACCGATCGCCAGGGTACAACGCCCGGCTCCTTTGCAAACCCCGGCCGGCTGGGGACGCCGTATATGTACAGTTCTCCCGATACGCCGGGCATGCCGGGTGTGAGCGAGCGCACCGCATGGGATTTCATGGGCGCGTCGCAGCCGACCAAAGAGAAGGCGATCACTCAGTTGGAGTTGGCGAGGCTGGGCATCGTGACTCCGGAGATGGCGCGCGTTGCGACGCGCGAGCCGCACCTGTCGGGCGAGCAGATTCGCGTCGAAGTGGCGGCCGGCCGGATGATCATTCCCGCAAACCGGGTTCACCTGACCTACAAGCTTGAACCCATGGCCATCGGCCGGGCGTCGCTCACGAAGATCAACGCCAACATGGGCGCATCGCCCATTGCGTCCAGCATTGATGAAGAAGTTGAAAAGCTGAAGTGGGCCGAGAAATGGGGGGCGGACACGGTCATGGATTTGTCCACCGGCGGCGATCTCAACGCCTGCCGCGAGGCGATCATCCGGTACGCCACCGTGCCGATCGGCACCGTTCCGATTTACTCGATGATCCTTGGCCGAAGTATCGAGGATCTTTCTTACGACATCATTCTGAAGGAACTGGAAAACCAGGCGAAGCAGGGGGTCGACTATTTCACCATTCACGCCGGTGTCCTCCGCGAACATCTTCCATTTGTCCGCAAGCGGCTGATCGGCATCGTCTCCCGCGGCGGTTCCATCCTTGCCAAGTGGATGATTCATCATGGCAAGCAAAACCCGATGTACGAGATCTTTGACGACATCTGCGACATCATGCGGCAGTATGATGTCAGCTTCTCGCTGGGTGACGGCCTGCGTCCGGGTGGTCTTGCCGACGCGTCCGATGACGCGCAGCTACGGGAGCTTCAAACGCTTGGCGAGCTTACCGAGCGGGCCTGGGCTAAGGGTGTTCAGGTGATGATCGAAGGCCCCGGCCACGTCCCCTTTGACCAGATCGAATTCAACATGAAGGCCCAGCGCAAGGTTTGTCATGGTGCGCCGTTTTATGTTCTGGGGCCGCTCGTCACGGACATCTTCCCCGGCTACGACCACATCACGTCCTGTATCGGCGCAACCTCGGCCGGCTACCACGGTGCATCCATGCTCTGTTATGTCACGCCGAAGGAACATCTTGGCCTTCCGAAGAAGGATGATGTGAAGCAAGGCTGCGTGGCGTACAAGATTGCGGCCCACGCTGCAGACGTGGCGCTTGGCATTCCCGGCTCGCGCGACCGCGACGACGAGCTCACCAAGGCCCGCGCCGCCCTGAACTGGCAGCGACATTTTGAGCTCTCCTTTGACCCCGACCTTGCCCGCGCTTATCACGATGAGGATCTGGAAGTTGACACTGATTTCTGTGCCATGTGCGGCCATGACTGGTGCTCGGTGCGCATCAGCAAGGAGATCAACGAGTTTTATTCCGGCAAGGACGCTGAAGCCCAGCCGGCCAAGAAGGCCATAGCGTCACCGGGTGTAACTGAGGCCGGTGCGGAGATCCTTAAGCAGCGTGGCGTACTGAGTTCTGAAGAGATCATGAAGCTGGCCCATAAGGGTAAGAAGGCCGCCTGTCATAGTGACGTGGTTGCGGACGATGACAAGGCCAAGGAGGTTCAGAAGCTGGTGACGATTAATACGCTTAAGGCCCATGGAGTTGTGGTTAACGAAGCGGGTTTGTAGCAGTAGCGTGCAGACCGATGCTAGAATGAACACCATGTCAGTTGTTCGCTCACAACCTCTACCAGCCGCAACCCTGTCAATCCCATTGCTCGCGAATGGCGATCAGTTGACGCGCCGGGAGTTCGAGCGGCGTTACGTTGCGATGCCAGCGGTGAATAAAGCGGAACTCATCGAAGGGACTGTGTATATGCCGTCACCCGTTCGGTTCGAGCAGCACGGGCGGCCGCATTCTTTATTAGCCGGATGGTTAGTCTACTATGTAAGCCGTACGCCTGGACTCACAGGTATTGGTGACAATAGCACAGTGCGTCTGGACGAAGACAATGAGCCACAGCCGGACTTGATTTTGATGATGCCCGCTGACCGTGGCGGGCACGCGATGGTCGACAGTGACGGCTATATTACGGGCGCTCCTGAACTCGTTTGTGAAATCTCGGCTTCTACGGTCAGCATAGATCTACATGACAAACTGAACGCGTACCGGCGCAATGGCGTGCGCGAATACATTGTGTGGAGGACAGAGGAAGGTGCGATTGATTGGTTTATTTTGCGGGAAGGACGGTATCAGCCGCTACAGATCGAAGAGGGCGGGCTCCTCAAGAGCGAAGCGTTTCCCGGCCTCTGGCTGAACTGCGATGCGATCTTACAATCCGATCTGCCCCGACTTTTGCAGTCCGTGGACGCCGGAACATCAACGCCTGAACACGCTGCGTTTGTTGGACGATTAAGCACCGCTCCAAAATAATTGTCGTGTACGTGAAAATCGCCTACTTTAGGTTGGTGGGAATTACTATGATCGTTTTGCACGCTGGGATCATTGAAGGGCGACTGCTGCTCTGTGGCGAAACACCCCGAGGCGAAGCGGCGTCCCCGACGAGCGATGCTTCGCCCTTCGACCCCACCGTTGAAATACTCCGCGCGGCCATCGCGAACTTTGCTCCGGATGACGAAGCGCCTCCGATTCGCAAATCGAAAAGTGCGAAGGCCAGGCAGAAGAAGCTCTCGCCAGACCAACAAGCCTCTGCCGCGACTATCTTCCTTCCGTCCGACGAATCCGGCCCGATCGCTTCCAGCGGACTGATTGAAGATCGTGTTCCGGTCAGCCCAATCAAACTGCGACCTTGGCTCGTCAACACGATCGAGGTGACCGCGAAAAAGGCGGTGGAATTCCTCGCTGCATGCATTGGCCAAACAACTCTTTCGCCCGGCGTGGTCGTGGGGAATTCTCTGGCGTTTTGTGCGGATGCTCTTCGTTTCGCAGCTAGCCTGGTTGCGAGGCAGCGGTTTCTTCCGGCAATCGAGCGATTGGACGACCAATATCTTGCACGCTGGCAGCCGGTTATTGCTGGCGCGGATGCAGATCGATTTGCGAAGCTGGCGGGATCCATGCCCGGGGCCTGTCGCGCCATGACGCTTTCACCCGCGACGAAGGGTAAGAAGGCCGCTGTCGATTTCCCCGCGGCCACCACAGTTCTCCGGCAATTCACCACGCTGATCGTGGACGAGCTGGTGCGATCGGGCGCGGCCCAAGGTCAACCTTCTGAATACGTGGGTCGCGGGATACCCCAATCCAGCGTCCATGATCAATGGCTGAAGGCGTTGCGGAATGGCGATGCCGTGATCAAGGGCGACGCCAATGAACTCGCGAAGCTCACCGATCAGCTTGGCGAATGGAAGCGGCGCGTGGCGCTCACATCGAGCGGCCCGTTGCGACTCTGTTTTCGCCTGGAAGAGCCGATTAAACCGGGCGATGATCCGGATCAAATCGAACGGCGCAGCGAGGCCGGCATCGTGCCGCGTTCGGACTGGTACGTGCGGTATCTTGTTCAGTCGGTCGCGGATCCGAGCCTGGTGATTCCGCTGGACGATGTGTGGAGCGGCAAGGGGAAGGCAAAACAAAAGCTTCTCGGTGGGGGGGCCAGTCCCACGGACTACGCATTGGGCGCCCTTGGACAGGCGGCGGGCCTTGCGCCGACGATCGAGCAGAGTCTGAAAACGCCGACGCCGGGGGGATTTGCGCTCGATGCGGCGGGCGCGCATGAATTTCTCACAAGTACCGCGTGGCTTCTCGAACAATCCGACTTCAAGGTCATGCTCCCCGCCTGGTGGACTGGCAAGGGGACCAAGTCACGGCTTGCGGTGAGGGCCAAGGTCAAGTCGCCGAAAATGCAAAGCACCACCGGCCTTACCCTCGACCGGATCGTTGATTTCAATTGGGAAGTTGCACTGGGTGACGAAAAGCTCACGCTCGCCGATCTGCAACGCCTTGCGGCCATGAAGTCGCCGCTGGTGCATCTACGTGGGCAATGGGTCGAACTGAACACTGAAGAACTCGAAGCGGCGATCGCCCTTTGGAAAAAGAAAAAGGCTGGTTCCGCCAGTCTCCGGCAAATCGTGGAAATGGCCCTTGGCAAGAATGAGGAAGTCGCCCAACTCGAGTTTGCCGGAGTTACTGCGGAAGGGTGGGTTGCCGAATTTCTGGACAAGCTTCAGGGGCAAGCAGGCTTCGAGCAGCTGGGCCCGCCGGCCGGTCTGCGGGGGACTATGCGGCCGTACCAGCTCCGCGGCTATTCCTGGCTCAGTTTCCTCCAGCAGTGGGGTTTGGGCGCGTGCCTCGCCGATGACATGGGTCTCGGAAAGACTCTGCAAACATTGGCGCTAATTGGTCGATTGTGGGAAGGCGCGAGCGCGGAGGACAGGCGGCCGACACTTTTGATCTGCCCTACGTCGGTGACGGGCAACTGGAAGAAAGAGTCCGAGAAGTTTGTGCCGGGCCTGCCGGTTATGGTCCACCACGGCACTGAACGAAAGAAAGATGCATCGTTCATCGCCGAGGCCAAAACGCACGCGCTGGTCATTTCGAGTTACCCGCTGTTGTTTCGCGATCTCGAATTGTTTCAACAATGCACATGGGGCGGGGTGATTCTCGACGAAGCACAGAACATCAAGAACCCACAGGCAAAGCAGGCGAAAGCCGCGCGAACGATTGCGGCCGAAGCCGGCTATCGCATCGCCCTCACCGGGACGCCGGTGGAAAATCATATTGGCGATCTCTGGTCGGTGATGGAGTTCGCGAATCCGGGGATACTTGGAACCGAAAAAGAGTTCAAAAAGAAATTCTTCGTCCCGATCCAGACCAACGCCGATCAGGAGGCCGCCCAGCGACTGAAGAAGCTGACCGGCCCCTTTGTCCTGCGACGGCTCAAGACGGACAAATCAATCATCTCCGACCTCCCGGACAAGCTGGAGATGAAGGTCTACTGCAATCTGACGAAGGAGCAGGCTTCGCTTTACGAAGCCGTCGTGCAGGAAGGGTTGAAAAAGATCGATTCGGCCGACGGCATTGGGCGCAAGGGCGCGGTGCTTGCGATGCTCTCCAAGCTGAAGCAGGTGTGCAATCACCCGGCCCAGTTCCTGGGCGACAACTCTGAAATCACCGGCCGATCGGGGAAGCTGTCGCGGCTTACGGAAATGCTTGAGGAAGCTCTTTCCGAAGGCGACCGTGCCCTGATTTTTTCGCAGTTCTCGGAAATGGGCACGATCGTCAAGAAGCATTTACAGGAGAATTTTGGCCGCGAAGTGCTTTTCCTGCACGGCGGCACGCCAAAGAAAGAGCGTGATCGCATGGTGGAGCGGTTCGGGGCGGCAGATGGCCCGAGCGTGTTCATGCTGTCGCTCAAGGCGGGCGGCACCGGCTTAAACCTCACTGCCGCCAATCATGTATTCCACTATGACCGCTGGTGGAATCCGGCCGTCGAAAATCAGGCCACCGACCGCGCCTTCCGCATC